>CAYOOR010000111.1:0-2671 GCA_964405695.1 uncultured Alphaproteobacteria bacterium | reverse complement strand
GATGGAGATGGATACTCAGATAAAGATGAAATTCAGATAGGAACTAATCCTAATAATAAAGGTGATAGATACTATCTTGGGTCATGGCCGTACAATTCCAATAAAGATAAAATTAAAGGATCTGAATTACCAATTTCTTGTCCCAATAATATTAGTTGTGAATGCGAAAATAATAGTGATTGCATAAATAATAATTGCGCAAGAAGTCCAAGAGGAGCATTCTATTGCACCCCTGAGGTAGGAGATATTTTTCCAAGATTTATAGCGGTAGATCAACATGGAGAATTTGTAGATCTCTATGATTTTGCAATGCAGGGAAAAGATATTGTCATTGAGTTTGGTGCTGCATGGTGCTCTCCCTGCAAAGGGCTCTCTTATTGGCTGTCAACAGGAGATCATTCAACAATCAAAAATAATAGATGGTGGAAAGATGAATACTCTATTATTTATGATAAGGTGATGAATGATGATATATTATTTATTACAATTATATTTGAAAATGAATTTAAAGATCCAGCTACCTTTCAAACCGTTTCAGATTGGCATGACAAATACCCAAATGACAAGATAGTAGTTCTTGCAGATGAGTATAAAGATATCCATCAGTGGATTAAGCCCACAGGGTATCCATGTATCAATATATTAGATCAAAATATGAAATTAATTACATTTACTGGACGAGGATTAGGTGAGGCGTTTGATATTTTATCTAATTTGAAATAATATCATCTACACTATCAGATTCTTTTTGATTCATCATTCTATCAGCTGCATTATCTATCGCTACGTACACAAAGCCACCGACTAGTAGTATTAATAGAAATTCATAGATTCTTCTCATTGATTATACTTCCTGTTTTTTTTAAAATGGATTGATTAATGACATTTGAATATATTGAAAAGGTTTTTTTTTATCTATCCATCTATTTATTGTTTGAGATTCCCCATAACTTAAAAATAGTATTGGACTGTTTGAGGTTAAAATGGAAATTTTTGCTTCATATCCAAGGGTGTGTACAGATTGTTCATCAATAATCCCATAATCTTGAAATAGAGCAACAGAAGATTTCCCCAGTTTTGTGCCAAAAGCCTCTATTGGAATTGATATGGGGATGGGCTGTCTTAGTTCGATGGTGCTAATCAGCATCTGGCTCCCTAACAAAGGGGCTCCCTTCCATCCTCTTGGACTTAAATTTTCTCCAAAAATTTGTTCCCCTCTCTTACCAGATACATAGATAGGGTTATCCTGGGTAAACCATACTTCATCCAGAGGAAATACATTTCCATATATAGATTCAATTTTTAATCTTGAATAAACTACAAACCCTTTTAATTTGAGATTAAAGTAGCTATCAAATGCAATTTTTTGATAATATGTATTCCAATCCTTTTGCCCTAGAACAATTCTAGCCTCTACTCCTACGCCGTTCGATGGAAGGTACCAATTAGTAGAAATAGGCTTTTTATTTAAATATCTATAATTAATTGTTAGCGCATTATCAATACCTTCATCAGGAGTTGGGAGCCCATAGCTATCAATGATATACAGGCTATCTCCTGGTAGGTTTTCATTCTCGACTAATAGTGAATCATAAAAGATAAATGATTTTCGTTTTGATGATTCTAATTCTAATTTTAATAGATGATTAGAATAATCATTATTCCCACTATTATAGGGGAAGCTCATCCATACATGAGCTCCATCTTTTTTTTCTAGCAGTCTAGCCTTATCATAAAATTTTGCGAAGAAATTACTATTATAAAAATAATTAAATCCAAAAAGCGGACCATTATATGCGTTAGTATAATTAAATACAAAAAATGTTGGTGGGAAATCCTTTTTAAAATTTTCAAGCGTATAGTTATAGGTGCCTGTTGAAAGAACAAAAATATTTCTTCCAATTCTATCTGACCAATTTGTTGTTCCAATTATCCCAGGAATTGGAAGAATATTTGACCACACATGCTTAATATTTTTAAGTGGCTTATATTTAACTATTGAACTTTTATAATCTATTTTATCACGGCTAATTTCATTAAAATCAATTTTTTGTGGAGGATAGTGCTCCTTCCAACTAGAAAAAATTTCATTAAAAGTAGGGATGGTGGGATTAATTACTCTATTAGGGTCAATTTTTATAATTCGAGTAGAATCAACATCATTAAGTGTATTTGCTATAATAAAATTATCTTTTGGATCTAATTGTATCCCCCAAATGCCATCTGATAAATCAGTACACTGAACAATTGAATTATTTTTATCTAGTTTAAATAAATTTGGTATTCCAGATCGATGACTTGTAAATATAATATTTTCATCATCATCAAATATTGGCAAATAATCTACAGCTTCATTAAAAGTTTTTCTTGATACGTCATTTGTCTCAAGATCAAGTAGATAAATATCAAGATTTCCATCTTGAGTTGACATCCCAAATATAAGTTTATTCCCATCTTTGGAAATTGATGGAGTTAACAACTGAGTGTCACCTTTAAAAAAAGTTAATTGCTCTATCTGATTTAGATTGTTGATATCTACTTCATAGAAATTTGATGTTGAGTTTGAATGTGATACGAAAATTATTTTGTTATCTGGAGTAAATACTGGGTATGTCGCTCGAAGATTATTTGTTATCCATTTTGTATCATCTAATTTCATATCATAAAGACA
>CAYOOR010000110.1:0-6630 GCA_964405695.1 uncultured Alphaproteobacteria bacterium | reverse complement strand
GTTTTTCTTTCAAATCTATCGTTAAAAACTAATATTTGCTCAATTTCCGGTCTAGTTGCTTTTGCTTTTTCACCAATTATAGAAGAATTTATTGGAACATGTCGCCAACCAAAAATTTTGAAACCTCCTCTAATAATTTCTGATTCAGCTATTGTTCGAGATTTTTCTTGAGCAACAAAGTCAGTTCTTGGAAGAAAAATCATTCCAACTGCAAAAGGTAAATTATTGGGTTTTTGTCCAGTTCTTTCAATTTTATCAAGAAAAAATTCATTTGGTATACTTAACTGAATACCTGCTCCATCTCCTGTTTTTCCATCTGCATCAACAGCTCCACGATGATATAAACATTTGAGAGCTTGCACTCCCATTTGGACAACTTCCTGATTAGGTTCACCATCTAAAGATGCTATTAATCCAACTCCACAAGAAGAATGTTCATCGTTATCATTATAAATATGATTTTTTTTTAAAAAATTTTTATTTTTTTTCCAATTTCGAATAAAACTATTCATTTACTACTCTTTTTGCACAAACTAAATTAGGGTTTTCTTTGTGAGAAAGGTATTTTTTTATATTTTCTGCAGCATCTCTTCCATCTCTAATTCCCCAAACAACTAAACTTGCACCCCTAACAATATCTCCAGCTGCAAAAATTCCTTCATCATCCGTCATCATCGTTTCATGATTAATCTTTATTGTTCCCCATTTTGTAACTTTTAAATTTGAATAATTAAAAAGTTTAGGCAATGGTTCGGGGTTAAATCCTAGTGCTTTTATAACAATATCGGCTTTTAATTTATAAGTTTTTTTAAACTGAATTTTTGGAATTTGTCTACCAGATGAATCTAATTTATCTAATAATACATTTGCAACCTCTAAAGAAATTTTATCATTTTCTTTATAAAGATTCACTGGTACTGATAACCATGAAAATTTAATTCCTTCTTCTTCAGCATGCGAAACTTCTCTCATAGATCCTGGCATATTTTCTTTATTTCTTCTATATAAACATGTAACACTATTGGCTTTTTGTCTTACTGCTGTTCTTACACAATCCATTGCTGTGTCTCCACCTCCTATTACTACAATATCTTTATCAACAGCATTTAATTGGCCATTGTCAAATTCAGGAACTGAATCTCCCAGTCCTTTTTTATTACTTGAAATTAAAAAATCTAAAGCTGGAATAATTCCCGTAATTTTATTATTAGGGATATCTAACTCTCTTGCTTTATAAACTCCTGTTGCTATTAAAATTGCATCATGTTTTTTTTTAAGAAATTTAAAACTTTTTGTTTTCCCCACTTCAAAATTTTTATGAAAAATAATTCCGCCTTTTTTTAATAATTTTGTTCGTCTCTCAACGGCATATTTTTCAAGTTTAAAATTAGGAATTCCATATATTAATAAACCGCCTGGCCTATCATATTTATCATAAATTTCGACTTTATATCCTTTTTTTCTTAATTGTTCACCAGCTGCTAATCCTGCAGGTCCTGCTCCAATTATACCTATTGATTGATTAATTTCTTTTACAGGCTTTAAAGATTCGACCCAACCTTCTTTCCATGCAGTATCAGTAATATGTTTTTCTACTCTTCCAATTGTCACAGACTCAAACCCTTTTTCAATAACGCAATTTCCCTCACATAATCTATCTTGAGGACATATACTTCCACAATTTTCAGGAAATTTATTAGTTGAGTTAGAAACTTCATAAGCTTCTTTAAATCTATTTTCAGCAGCTAATTTTAACCAATCTGGAATATTATTTTGCAAAGGACAATGAACCTGACAAAAAGGAACTCCGCATTGAGAGCATCTACTTGCTTGTTTTTTTGCTTCGTTTTCATTAAATTCGTTATATATTTCTTTAAAGTCTTTAAGTCTTAAAGTGCCAGTTCTTTTTTTTGGCATTTCCTTTTATTGATTTACAAATTGTAAAAGTTTTGTTGTCATAATTATAATATAACTAATTAAATAAATTTATGTAGAGAAATTATGACTTTTTTGAAAAAATGTTGTAAAATATAGCAAAATTAAGTCAGTTAGACTGACCTATTATTAAAAAAATTTAATTATATAATTAACACTTTATGTTTAATGAAAATTTATTAAAAATTTTTTTTAACTCAATTATTCAAGGAATTACTGAATTCTTGCCTATAAGTTCATCTGGTCATTTATTTATTATAAATCATCTTTTTGCATGGGATAAAATGAGTTTAGCACTAATTGTTTCTGCTCACTTAGGAACATTATTAGCAGTTATTTATTATTTTTGGAAGGATGTAAAAAAATTTTTTTTTTATGGTGCTTTAGAAATATTTCAAAAAAAAAAAACTGTTAACAATAAAATATTTTTAAGTTTATTTTACAGTTCTATACCAATAATAATAATTGGTTTTTTTTTTAAATTTTATAATTTAAATAATTTATTACATCCTATAACTATTTCATTCATTGCAATATTATTCTCAATAATACTTTTTATTTCAGATAAAAATAAAAAAAAAAAAAAAATAACTCAAATTACTTTTAAAGATTCAATCATAATTGGTATTTTTCAAATATTTTCTCTTATTCCTGGATCAAGCAGGGCCGGTGTGTGTATTTCAGCCGCAAGATTCTTGGGTTTTAATAGAATTTGTGCAGCAAAATATTCTATGTATTTATCAATACCAACTATATTTGGAGCATCTTTTTTAATAATCCTAGATATATTAAAAGAAAATTCTTTAATATTTTGGATTGAAATAATTTCGATCTTTTCTTTAAGTTTTTTATTTGCTTTTTTTACTATTTCTTTTTTTCTTGAATTATTAAAGAAATTTAATTTTACAATATTTATTATCTATAGAATACTTGTTGCAATATTATTTTTAATTTTTTTTGTTTAATTTAAAATCTTAAGATCTGAATTATTATTTAAATTATTAAATAAATTTTTACCTTTAATTAATTTTTTTTTAATAGAAAATAAAAGAATAACTAATGCACAATCAAATTTAAATTTTTTGGTATTTTTTATTATTTTTAATATTTTATCTATATTCCACAAATAAAATTTTTGTATTTCTCCATCATTATTTTGTGGAAAAAAAGTTTCGGGTAATTGTAAATCATAGCAAAATAATATATGTCTACTCAAACCAAGTTTTGTTTCTACTCTATAAGAAACAGTACCAATATATTTTGATTTTTTTGTAAGAGATTTATTTATATTTGCTTCTTCAAGTGCTTCCTTAATAAGATTATTTTTAACATTTATATTGTACGGTAATCCCCCCGCTGCTATTTGATCTAAATCATTTGGAAAATTGCCTTTTTTAGATCTTTTTCCTACCCACATCATATATTTTTTATCTTTAATTATAAATCCATTTAAATGTACCCCGAAAAATTGAAATCCAAAAAAAGGTCCAAGTAATCTTTGAACTTTTAAAAGTGGTTTAGATTTAAAAGAACTAAATACAGGAAAAAATTCTCTATGTTTTGATAAAATTTTTTTTTTTTTTACTAAAAGATTAAATATTTTATTAAATAAGAAGGTTCTTTTAGAAAAACTATTAATTTTTTTATCTAAAGAAATTTTTTCATTATCAAAAAAAAAATATTCTTTATAATTTTTTATAATATCTAAATTTTTTTTTTTTACATATCCAATATGCTTATTCAAAATATAAAATTTATAAAAATTTTTTTTTTTATAGTTATTACATTCTTTTGTTCTTTTTAAGAAAGACATTTATCAAAGATATAAATTTAAGAATATTTTTTTTCTAAAATTTTTACAAAATCATCCATTATTGAATTAATATCGTAATTTTTAGGTGTATAAATTCTAGACACACCAAGTTTTAACATTTTTTTTTCATCTTCTTTTGGAATTATTCCTCCAACAACAAGAGGTATATTAAAAATATTATTTTTTTTCAATAACATTATTATTTGTCTAGTTAAAGATAAATGTGAACCGGATAAAATTGATAATGCAATCATATGAACACTTTCTTCTATTGCGGTATTTACAATTTGTTCTGGAGTTAGTCTAATACCTTGATAAACAACTTCCATTCCAGCATCTCTTGCTGCCACAGAAATTTGTTCTGCACCACTAGAATGTCCATCTAAACCAGGCTTACCTACTAATATTTTTATTCTTCTTTTAAGTTTTAAAGATAATTTATCAATTTTATCATTTAATTTTTGTGACATATTCTTTTCTTTTTTTAATGATTTACTGACACCAGTTGGAGCTCTATATTCTCCGTATATATTTCTTAATGTATCAGTCCATTCCCCTGTCGTTACACCTACACGAGCACATTCAATAGACGGTTCCATTATATTCTTTTTATTTAATGCCGCATGCTCTAATTTTTTTAATGCTTTTTTACAATTTTTATTATTTCTTATTTTTCTCCATTTTTTTAATTTTTTAATTTGCTCGTTTTCTGAATTTGAATCAACTTTAATGAAACCTTCTTTATCATTTGTGAGCGGAGATTCTGCGGATTCTCTAAATTTATTTACACCAACAACAATTTGTTCACCACTTTCAATAGCAGCAACTCTTTGAGACATTGAGGAAACTAAATTATTTTTCATATAACTATTCTCAACCGCCGCAACAGCTCCTCCCATTTTTTCGATAATATTTAATTCATTTTTTACTTTTTTAGTTAATTCTTTTACTTTATTATTAATAATTTTTGATCCATTAAAAATATCATCATATTCCAATAAATCAGTTTCATAAGCTATTATTTGTTGTAAACGAATACTCCACTGTTGATCCCATGGACGAGGTAAACCTAAAGCTTCATTCCATGCTGGCAATTGAACCGCTCTAGCTCTAGCATCTTTTGACAAAACAACAGATAACATTTCCAATAATATTCTATATACATTATTTTCAGGCTGTGGCTCTGTTAATCCTAATGAATTAACTTGTACACCATATCTTAATCTTCTAAATTTTTCATTGGCAACATTGTATTTTTTCTTACAAATATCGTTCCACAAAATAGACATAGTTCTCATTTTACACATTTCAGTTATAAATTTAATTCCTGCATTAACAAAAAAACTAATTCTACCAACTACAACTGGAAAATCTTTTTTTGATACTTGTCCATTTTTTTTCACAGTATTTAAAACTTCACAAGCATTAGAAAGGGCATAAGCTATTTCTTGATCTGGTGTAGCACCAACTTCCTGCAAATGATAAGAACAAATATTTATAGGATTCCATTTTGGTAAATTTTTATATGTAAAAGAAACTATATCCGAGGTTAATTTCATACTTTCTTTAGGTGGGAAAATATATGTTCCTCTAGATAGATATTCTTTAATAATGTCATTTTGTGTGGTTCCTTGTAAATTTTTTCTTTTAAACCCTCTTTTTTCTGCATTAGCAATATAAAGTGATAAAAGCCAAGCTGCAGTTGCATTTATTGTCATTGAAGTATTCATATCTCCAATTGGTATTCCTTGAAATAAATCTTGCATATCTCCTATATGACATATTGGAACGCCTACCTTTCCAACCTCACCTTTTGCTAATATATGATCAGAATCATAACCAGTTTGTGTAGGTAAATCGAAAGCAACTGATAATCCTGTTTGCCCTTTTTTTAAATTAGTTCTATATAATTTATTTGATTCTTTTGCTGAAGAATGGCCTGAGTAAGTTCTAATTAACCATACATTATCTTTTGATTTTTTATTTTTTTTGTTCATATTTATATTTTTATTATTAAAAAAAAAGTATATATAGTTATAAAAAAAAATTTTATTAGATTTTATATAATTTATTATATTAAAAATAGTTAAATGAATGAAAAAAAAGATTTATATGAAATAGGAGAAATTCCTCCATTAGGTCATGTACCTAAACAAATGTATGGTTGGTTAATCAGAAAAGAAAGACTTGGTGATCCTACAAAAGCAATGAAGGTTGAAGTCATTGATACTCCAAAAGTAGGAGAAAACGATGTCCTTGTTATGGTTATGGCTGCTGGAGTTAATTACAATGGTGTTTGGGCTTCTCGTGGTATTCCTATTTCTCCTTTTGATTATCATAAAGCAGAATTTCATATAGCAGGATCTGATGCGTCTGGAATTATTTGGGCGGTAGGATCAAAAGTTAAAAGATGGAAAGTTGGAGATGAAGTTGTAATTCATTGTAATCAAGATGATGGTGATGACGAAGAATGTAATGGAGGAGATCCAATGCTTTCAAATTCTCAAAGAATTTGGGGATATGAAACTCCTGATGGTTCATTTGCACAATTTACTGCTGTTCAACAACAACAAATAATGCATAGGCCTAAACATCTTACATGGGAAGAAAGTGGTTGTTATGTTTTATGTCTAGCAACAGCTTATAGAATGTTATATGGGCATGATCCTCATTCTCTAAAGCCAGGTCAAAATGTATTAGTTTGGGGAGCAACTGGAGGTTTGGGTGTATTTGCAACACAATTAGTTAAATTTGCTGGTGCAAATGCAATAGGAGTTGTATCAAGCGATGACAAAATAAAATATGTAAAATCTATTGGAGCAAAAGGTGTTATCAATAGAAAAAATTTTGATTGTTGGGGTGAATTACCAGATGTAAATGAT
>CAYOOR010000109.1:0-5444 GCA_964405695.1 uncultured Alphaproteobacteria bacterium | reverse complement strand
ACCTATCAATAAAATATCATTTGATGTAAGTACATTTACTGACTCATTAATACCTAATTCTGTTCTGTTATTTAATTTATATCTTCCAACATCAGATAAATCATATCTTTCAGAATTAAAGAAAAGATTATTAAATAAATTTTCTGCAGCTTCAAGAGTTGGTGGTTCACCAGGTCTAAGATTTTTATATATATAAATTAAAGCTTCGTCACGATTTAAATTTAAATCAGAATGAACTGTATTTCTTAATGCTGCACCATAATTAATATGATCTATATTTAAAACGATAATATTTTTAATATTCTTTTTCTCAAACATTTCTAATTCTTTATCTGTTATTTCATCACCAGCTTCAAAATAAACTTCACCTGTTTTTTCATTAATAATATCTTGACCAAGATATTTTCCAATAACAACACCATCACTAAAAAAAATATCATTCAAACCTTCTTTTTTAAGTTTTGTCGCTTCGTCTAAAGTAATTTTTTCACCAGATTTTTTTTTAATAGAACGACTTTTGGAATCAACTAAATCATATGAAAGTCTTATATTATCATATTGATTTGCATCAAAAGATGTCACCCAACCTTTATCAACTTTAGTTAATGAATTATTAAAATAAAAATAATTTAAAACTTCTTCTTGTGATAATCCTTTAGATTTACTTTTTTTATCTTCATTTTCATTATTTAGTGCCATAAAAAAAGTACTTGCTAACATTTTTTTTTTTCTATCAATTCGAACATACATTATATCTTTAACGTCAAATTCAAAATCAATCCAAGATCCTCTCATTGGAATAATTCTTCCAGAATAAAGTAATTTTCCTGATGGATGACCTTTTCCATTATCATGATCAAAAAAAACACCTGGAGATCTATGCATTTGTGATACAACAACTCTTTCAATTCCATTAAAAACAAAAGTTCCTCTATCAGTCATTAACGGAATGTCACCTAAATAAACTTCATCATCAACTGAATCTCTAAAAGATTTTTGTTCAGGATTTTCTTCATCTATTTCATAACGAAGTATTCTTAATGTAACTTTAAGTGGTGAAGCATATGTAAAACCTCTTTGTTTACATTCATCAACATCATATTTTGATGGTTCTAAATGATATTTAATAAATTCTAATGTTGCTTTTCCTTGATAATCTGTGATAGGAAAAATTTCTTTTAAGACTTGTTGTAAACCAATGTTTTCTCTTTTATTAGGATCAATCTTTGATTGTAAGAATTCTTCGTAAGAATTTTTTTGAACTTCAATTAAATTTGGAATATCTAAAATTTCAGGTATATTACCAAATCTTTTTCTGAAACGTTTACGAGCTAATAAATTTGTATCCATATATTTTGTAATATGGAGCTACGTCTAAAAGTAAAAAAACTATTTTAGTTCTACTTTAGCTCCAACTGCTTCCAGTTTTTTCTTTATTTCTTCTGCTTCTTCTTTTTTTACACCTTCTTTAAGTGGTTTAGGTGCACTTTCCACTAAATCTTTTGCTTCTTTTAATCCTAATTCAGTAATTGCTCTAACTTCTTTGATAACATCAATTTTTTTATCGCCTGCAGCAACTAATTCAATATTAACAATTCCACTTGATGCTTCTTCATCTGCCGCTTCTCCTGCTACAGGGGCCGCAGCAACTGCTGCAACTGGTGCATTAGCTTCAACACCCCACTTTTCTTCAAGTAATTTACTGAGTTCTGCAGCTTCTGAAACTGTTAACTTTGATAAATTTTCAACAATTTTATTTAAAGTATCACTAGACATAATCTTATCATCATCAAATTAACAATATTTTTTTATTTTTCAACATTAATTTTTAAATTTTTTATTCATCTTTTTTTGTTGCATTTTTAGCATCATCCTTTATTTCTGGTTTTTCTTCTGTTTTTACTTCTGTTACAGGTTTTTCTTCTGTTTTTTCTTCTGTTTCAGGTTTTTGTTCTGCTATATCTAATTTAGAATATTCATTAAAAACTCTTGCTAATTTATTAGCAGAAAATTTAAGTGCATAAGCAATGTTTCTTGCAGGTGTTTGAATAAGAGATACTAATTTTGCTCTAATTTCATCTAATGACGGCAATGTAGCAATCTCTAGAACATCTTTTTGTTCTAAAAATTTTTCCCCCATCATACCGCCTAAAATTAATAACTTTTGATTATCTTTTGAAAAATTAACTGCAACTTTAGCGGCTGAAACTTCATCATCTGAATATGCTAATGCTACTGGTCCATTAAACAAAGATTTTAATTCATTGCTTTTATGATCTTTAAGAATAATTTTCATAAGTGAATTCTTAACAATTATAAATTTTCCACCAACTTCATTTATTTTTGATCTTAACTCATCAGTTTGATTAGTCTTAAGCCCAGAATAATGTGTTATAACTAAAAGGCCAACACTAGATAAAATATCTTTATACTTTTTTACAAATTCTTTTTTTTGATCTTTATTCATATTTAACTCTCATGTAGATATTAAGTTATTTTAAATAACGCCTACAATCTTAGAATTATGTTGAAAATAATAAAAAAAAAATATTAATCAAGTTAATTATTTAATATTTTCTATTCTTAAACTTGGCCCCATTGAAAGACTTAAGAATACTTTATTAATAAATTTTCCTTTAATAGTATCTGGTTTTGATTTATTTACTGAATCTATAAATTCTTTAAAATTAGATATTATAGCATCATCTGAAAAACTTAGTTTACCTATTCCAGCTTGTACTATCCCATTCTTTTCAGACTTAAATTGAATTTGGCCTGCTTTAATATTTTTAATTGTTTTGTTCAAATCATCTGTGACCGTTCCAGTTTTAGGATTAGGCATAATGCCAAGTGGTCCTAATTTTTCACCTAAAATTGCAATATTTTTCATCATTTCTGGAGTTGATACAATAATATCAAAATTTATTTTTCCTTCTTTAATATCTTTAATTAAATTTTCATTTCCTACTAAATCTGCACCAGCTTTTTTAGCAATTTCTACTTTTTCATCAGAAGCAAAAACAGCAACTCTTATTTTTTTTCCTGTCCCATTTGGTAGTTGAGAATAACCTCTTGCTAAATTTTCTCCTTTTTGTTTTTCTTTATTTAACAAAATTGATATATCAATTGTTTCATCAAATTTAGGGTTTTTTAAATTCTTAAAAACTTTTATTGCATCATTTAAAGGTAAAGTTTTATTTAAAATTTTTTTCTTATTTTCTTTATATCTTTTACTTCTTCTCTTCATTATTTTGACTACCTTCTTCTTTTGGTTGATCCCCTTCTGCTTTTGGTGTTTCTTTACCTTCGACAGGTGTTGGTTTGGTTAATAATTCTTTTTTTAATTTTTCATCAACAGAAATTTTTCCTCCTTCAACTACTTTGTATCCCATTGATCTTGCTGTCCCAGCTATAATTTTAGCAGCTTGATCTACATCATTTGCATTTAAATCATCCATTTTTTTTTCAGCAATTTCTTTTATTATCGACATAGGAATTTGACAAATAATTTCTCTTCCTGGATTTCTACTCGATTTTTTTAAGTTAGCCGCTTCTTTTAAAAAATGTGAAGCCGGTGGTTTTTTTACTTTTATTTTAAAAGTTTTATCTTTAAAAACTGTTACAATACAAGGAATTGGCATTCCTGGTTTTTCATTTTTTGTTTGATTATTAAAAGCTTTGCAAAACTCCATAATATTCAAACCTCTTTGACCAATTGCAGGTCCAACAGGTGGAGCAGGATTGGCCTGTCCAGCGGGAATTTGTAATTTTAAAAGTCCGTCAATTTCTTTTGCCATATTATTAATACTTTCTATATATAATAAAATTTAAACTTTTTCAACCTGTGTATATTCTAATTCAACCGGTGTCGATCTACCAAAAATTGAAACTGAAATCTTTACTCTTCCTCTTTCTTCATCTACTTCTTCAACCATTCCATTAAAAGATGCAAATGGTCCTTCTATAACCTTGACTTGCTGACCTACTTCATAAACATATTTAGGTGCGATATATTCAATACTATCGTCAGCTTTTTTCAACATTTTCATAGCTTCTGTATTAGATAAAGGAGTTGGTTTATGATCGTTTCCTACAAACCCAGAAATTTTGTTAGAATTTTTAACTAATTGCCACGTTTCATTGTTCATAATCATTTTAATTAACATATAACCTGGAAAAAATTTCTTTTCTGAATTAATTTTTTTTCCTCTTCTTATTTCTACAGTTTCTTGTTTTGGAATTTGAAAATCAAAAAAAAATTCACTTAATGAAGCCTTACGTGCATTATCAATTATAGTTTTTGAAGCCTTTTCTTCAAAACCAGATGCAGCTCCAACAATATACCATTTAGCGTCAGGATTTTCATTATTTTCAATATCTTTCTCTTCATTTTTTTCATCAACTTCTTTTTTTACTTCATCATTTATGTCATTATTTTCATTTTCTTTATTTTTTGTATTTTCTTTAATATTTTCATTTTTTTCCTCTGCAACATTTTCCTCGTTTAATGGCTCCTTAGAAACATTATCATTTTTTTCTATAATATTATTATTTTGTTCAATATTAGAATTGTTATCTAAATTATCATTTTCAGCAATTAATTCTTCTTTATTATCGTTATTTTCTTTTTCTTCATCCATATTTAAAATATTACCTTAATTAATGTAGAAAAAAACCAATCAATAAAAAGAAAAAATATAGCGGAAATAAAAACCATAAATAAAATTGAAAGAGATGTCATTAATGTTTCCTTTCTATTTGGCCATGTAACTTTCGAAACTTCTGATTTAGTCTCATTTATAAAATCATTTATTTTTTTAAACATATTAATACAAAAAAATGGCAGGAGTGGAGGGACTTGAACCCGCAACCTTCGGTTTTGGAGACCGACGCTCTACCAATTGAGCTACACTCCTAAAAATAACCATATTAAATAACATAGTAAAGAAATTACACAAAATAATGAAAAAAAATATAAAAGATAATTTTATTTTTTCTGAATTACTTTTTTGCATCAGCAGCTGGTGGGGCTTGGTCACCGCCTTTTTCTTTTGCTGGTTTTGTATTTTTTGCAGGTTCCCTTTTCGGTGTACCTTCAATAACTTCAGATACAACACCTGAACCAACAGTTCTACCACCTTCTCTAATTGCAAATCTCTGTCCTTTATCCATTGCTATAGGAGATAATAAGTCAACTTCCATAGTTATGTTATCACCTGGCATAACCATTTCTACATTTTTAGGTAAGTATGCTGTACCAGTTACATCTGTAGTTCTAAAATAAAATTGTGGTCTATAATTTGTGAAAAAAGGAGTGTGTCTTCCACCTTCTTCTTTTTTTAAAACATAAACTTCACATTTAATACTAGTATGGGGCTTAATTGAGCCAGGTTTACATAAAACCTGCCCTCTTTCAACTTGATCCTTTTCTGTTCCTCTTAATA
>CAYOOR010000108.1:0-2765 GCA_964405695.1 uncultured Alphaproteobacteria bacterium | reverse complement strand
TTATGTAAAAGTAGGTTGCATGATATTAATCATCATAGTTTTTATCTCTTCTATTCTAAATGGCTATGGCTATATTGATTTTGATATAACATCTTTATTCAGGACTAACGTTATAAAATGAAAAGACAAATTGCATATTTTTTAGTTATTTTTATTGGTTTTTTAGCTCTTGCCGGCCATTTTATTAGCTACCCACCACTTAATAATTTTATTGATAATGATGCAACCCAGTGGTTTGATATTATATCAGGTTTTGCCGCATTTTTAGGTGTAATAAATCTCCTCCAATTGCATCTAAATAAAGTAGCCAATAAACGAAAGAATTATAATTATAGCATTATCACGCTATTGGGTTTTATGGTAATGATAATCTTTGGATTTATTTATAACGGATATCCAAACGAGGAATATTTAGATAGAAATGAAAATGAAGAATTTGACTATTATTGTAAAATAGATTCAGATAAGCTTATTGATTCCTATACTATTAAAGATTCAGTAAATATAGCTTCTTCAATCAAAGATTCATTGAGCTGTTTGAAATTAAATACCTCAATAGCATCGGTGAGCTGGATTGAGGAACCTTTTGACGATTTAAATAATAATGAGAAAAGAGATTTCGTGGGAATGGGAGCACATCTAAAAAAAGAAGGCTCAGCATTTTATTGGATGTTCCACAATATTTATTTACCCTTAGGGGCTACTATGTTTGCATTACTTGCTTTCTTTGTTGCATCTGCATCATACAGAGCGTTTAAAATTAGAAACTTTGAAGCAACCTTATTATTAATTTCAGGAATCTTTTTGATGATTGGAAGAGTTCCTATTGGTCAGCTGATACCATGGTGGATGTCACTTGAAATTTATATTTGTATTCTATTTGCCATAATTGCAAATAGATTCACGGATAAGAAAACAATGTTATACCTAATGATTTTTACAATGCTTGCTTGCCCATTCCTGATTTCATATTTAAATCTTTCTGATTTAGCTATTTTCAAAATCCCAGATTTACAAGAGTGGATAATGGATGTCCCAGCAACAGCAGGCTCAAGAGCAATTATGATTGGAATTGCACTTGGAACAATGGCTCAATCATATCGAATCATAACTGGAAGAGAAAGATCAATACTTGGAGATTAATGGATAAAATTAAACATATATTTATCAAGTTAGGTCAGTTAGATAGAAGGTTTATCTTTCTTCTAATTGCTCTATCTGTCTTAATCCCTCTTCTTAAGCCAGGATGGGTAAATATCCCAATTAAAACAACATCTAATTCTGAAATTGTTTTTAAAGAACTCAGTAATTTAAAAGAAGGTGATAGAGTTTTAGTCTCTTTTGAATATGGTGCAAGCACAAAACCTGAGATACATCCAATGTCTGTAGCCGTATTGCAGCATCTGTTTTCTAAAGGGGTAAAGGTTTACACTGTTCCTCTATGGCCAGAGGGTTTAATGATGGCAAAATATGCTATTGAAGAGGTTGTTACCTCTAATCTATTTAATATTAAAGAGCATAGAGATTATGTTAGTTTGCCATATAAAGCTGGAGGAGAAATCATAATTAGGGGGATAGCTACAGATATAAGATCTATTTTTACTCAAGATATAAATAATGTTTTACTTAATGAGATTGAAATGATGGAGGGTATAAACAAAGTTAGTGATTTTGACTTTGTTTTTGATTTGTCTGCTGGAGTTCCTGGGAATGCTGAGTGGGTTCAGTTTGCCTGTGATGAGCACAATGTCCCTCTTTCATCAGGATGCACATCTATTATGGTTACAGATGCTATACCATATGTAGAATCAGGGCAAATAAGGGGAATATTGGCAGGGATGCCTGGTGCCGCTGAATATGAACAAATGGTATTTAAATATTTAAATAATATAGAGGATAGTAAATTTTTTAATAAGGATGTTGAGGTAATTCCAGGGAAGGCAACATCACGCATGTCAGCTCAATCTATAGCTCATCTATTAATGGTAATATTTATCATATTTGGAAATATATCATATTACCTCATACGAAGGAGAAATGACTGATGTATGAAATAATAGGTGTATGGTGCATAGTTTTACTTACACTCAGCATATTTAGTTATTTATATGGTGATAATCCTTTCTATAAAGCTGCAGAGCATATTTTTGTAGGAGTCTCAGCTGGATATATATTTACAATAACCCTTTGGGATACGATATGGCCAAATTTATTTGGAAGACTTATTCCTAATTATGTTGGAGCTGGATTTGAATTTGATATAACATATATATTTCCTTTTATTTTAGGAATATTTATGCTGTTCAGATTATCTAAAAAGTATGATTGGCTATCCCGTATATCAATAGCCTATATAGATGGAATGATGGCAGGGTTAAAGTTTTATGTGTATATAAACTCTAATTTACTTACTCAAATTAAATCTTCAACTGTAAATCTATCTGGAACGTATTACAGTATTATAAATGAAGTGATTATTTTAATTGGAGTTATTAGTGGTTTAGTTTATTTCTTTTTTTCTAAAGAGCATACAGGCATCATTGGAAAAGTAAGTAGGATTGGAGTGTATTTTCTGATGATTAAATTTGGCGCTTCATTTGGATTTGCAGTAATGGGTAGAATTTCATTATTGATTGGTAGATTTGAGGAACTTATTGAATTCAGTAAACCAGAATATTACTATTCTACGCCCATAATTTTATTAATGATAGTAGCTACTTTAGGTTACTGGGCATTTAAAGATAATAATAAAACTATAGAAGAAT
>CAYOOR010000107.1:0-18399 GCA_964405695.1 uncultured Alphaproteobacteria bacterium | reverse complement strand
AGAGATAGTGAAGATTTTTCTAATGCACGACAAAGATCAATCTCTACACACAGAATAATTGCAAAAATGCCTACTATAGCAGCTTGGGCCTATAAATATTCTTTAGGCTAACCAGTTATATAACCTAATAATCAACTTACTTATGCAGAAAATTATTTAAGAATGACTTTTGCCACGCCTTGTGAAGATTATATTTCAAATCCAATAATTACAAAAGCTATGAACCAGTTATTAATTTTACATGCAGATCATGAACAAAATGCTTCTACTTCTACTGTTAGATTAGCTGGATCTTCAGGAGCTAATCCCTTTGCATGTTTAGCAGCAGGGATTGCTTCATTATGGGGGCCGGCACATGGTGGTGCAAATGAAGAAGTAATGAAAATGCTTATGAAAATAAAAAGAAATGCAAAAATAAAAGATTTTATTAAAAAAGCAAAAGATCCAAATGATCCTTTTAAACTAATGGGTTTTGGTCATAGAGTATATAAAAATTTTGACCCGCGTGCTGCAGTTATGAGAGATGCATGTCATAATGTATTAAATGAATTAGGAAGAAAAAATAATCCGTTTTTAGCAATTGCTTTAGATCTTGAAGATGCTGCTCTAAATGATGAATATTTTAAAAAGAAAAAATTATATCCTAATGTAGATTTTTATTCTGGTATTTTATTGTGGGCCCTAGGTTTTCCACTATCGATGTACACAGCGGTTTTTGCTGTTGCTAGATCAGTTGGATGGGTTGCTCAATGGAAAGAAATGATTGAAGAACCAACAAGAAAAATATCTAGACCTAGACAATTATATAGTGGCTATAAAAAAAGAGATTATATAGAACTTGATAAAAGAGACAAAAAAAAATCAATTCTTAAATCTATATCTTCAATAATTAAAACAACTATTAAATCTCGTTAAAAATTTCTTTAACAGCATTATCGCTAGATAAGTTATTATTTTTTTTTAATTTCAATAAAATATTCTTACATTTATTTAATTGAATCTTGGAATATTTTTTATCTTTCAATAAAAGTAAAAGCTCATTTGAAATCAAGTTAGGATTACATCTAAATTGAAGAAACTCAGGAATGACATATTTTTTTTCTAAAATATTTATTAAATTAGCAAATTTTATTCTAACAAAAAGTTTAGCTATTAAATAAGAAAGTAAATTTAGTTTATAAATAACTATAGTAGGTACTTGGAAATAACTCAATTCAACTGCTGCAGTGCCAGAAGCAGAAATTGCTACATCAGATAATTTAAAAGATTTATATTTATCTTTTTCGCTAACAGTTGAATACGAAAAATTAAAATTATATTTATTAAAATGTTTTTTTAGGTGAGGTAAAATATTAAAAAGAACATGAATTTTATAATTAGATCTTTTTTTAATTAAATTAATTGTTTTAATGAAAACTGGTAATGTTCTTTTTATCTCTGATAAACGACTACCTGGTAAAAAAGATACAATCTTACTATTTTCTTTTATTTTATTTTTAGTAAAAAATTTTTTTTTATCCGTCTTTATATTTTTATTAATATTATAAATAGGATGCCCAATAAAAACTGAATTAAGTCCATATTTTTTGAAATAATTATCTTCAAAAGGAAGTATTGTTAATAATTTATCAGCTAAAGAGGCTAATTTTTTTGCTCTGCCCTTTCTCCAAGCCCAAACTGTTGGTGCAACATAATGAATTTTTTTTATAAAGGAAAATTTTTTTGTAAATTTTTTTAATACTCTAAAATTAAAATCAGGGCTATCAATTGTTATTAAAAAATCAGGTTTAATTTTAATAATATCTCTATAAGTTTTATTAATTAAATTAAAAATATCAAAAATTTTAGGAACTATTTCAAAAACACCAAATAATGATAATCTATTAATTGAAAATAAACTTTTCTGTAAACCTGAATTAATCATTCTTTGTCCTCCTATTCCATATAATTTTATATTCGATTTTTTTTTCTTAATAGATGTAATTAAATTAGAACCAATAACATCCCCTGATGGTTCAGTTGCTATCATATATATTTTAATATTTTTCTTTTTAATCATATTTTATTTCATATTTATTTTCTTTATTTTTTATAATTTCAATAGACAATAAAATTTTTTTAAATTTTTTAATATGAGTAAAAATCTTTTTTTTATCAAAAATTATAGTAGAATCAGCATTAAGAATTATGTATTTAATATTTGATTTAACTATATATTTTATTGTTTTAAGTCCAAATGTTGGTAAATCAATTCTTTCATCTTGATTTAATTTCTTAATTTTAATAAATAAGTAGCTGTTTTTACTATTTTTTCTTTCTAATTTTTTTAATAAATCATTTGTTCCCATTCTATTTTCTTTAAAAAGTATTTTTTTCTTCGATGTTATTACACTTTGTCCTAAATCTTTCTTTGTCCATGTAATAGCTTCATTGATTAAATTTGTTATTATTCTTTGATCTTTAAAAGGTATTGTTTTTGCTCCGTATATACCTTTTTTTAAAAAAAACTTGTTAGTAATTTCTGACAAACCAATAACTTTAAAGCCTTCTTTTTCAAAAATACTAGCAACGTTTCTTAAAATTACATCATCTGTCTTTTTAAAAAAAATGAAATTAAAAACTTTAAAAAATGTCCAAAAATCAGGTTTAAGATCAAATAATGACGGTCTATTTAAAGCGCCTAAAAAGATAATTTTTTTAATTTTATTTTTTTTTAATATTTTTATTGCTTTATAACCCTGCCCCATTCTTAATGAATAGGATTTAAATTTATTAAATTTTTTAAAATCTGCAAAATTCTTAATTGCTAAAACTATAAAATTAACTTTAAGTTTATTAAGATATAAAGCAATATCTATGGGTAATCGACCAGAACCGGCAATAATTGCAATATTATTAAACATTCTTTTGTCTAGGTTGACATATGGCTCTTGATGATGACTTATTCTTAATAAATTTAACTATATCCATAACTACATTATTTTTTTTATAAATTTTAGTTGCATCATTTAATCTTTCAAATTCTGTACCCTCAATTGAAAAAATTAATCTAAACGCTGTTCTAAGATCGTGTATTTGTTTTCTATTAAAACCTCGTCTTTTTAATCCAATTATATTTAAACCTGATAAATTAGCTCTATCTCCCATAACAGATCCAAATGGTATAACATCATTTTCAACTCCAGACATTCCGCCAACCATTGCGTGTTTACCAATACGTACAAATTGATGTACAGCTGACAATCCACCAATAATTGCATAGTCATCAATTTTAACATGACCTGCTAAAGTTGCATTGTTTGCCATAATTACATTATTTCCAATAATACAATCGTGAGCAACATGTGAACCAACCATAAATAAACAATCATTACCAATTTTAGTTATTAAGCCACCTCCTTTAGTTCCTGGATTCATTGTTACATGTTCACGTATTGTATTATTTTTACCAATTACTAATTTAGATTTTTCTCCATGATATTTTAAATCTTGTGGTATTGTTCCAATTGAAGAAAATGGGAAAATTTCTGTTTCGTCATCAATTGTTGTATAGCCCTGAAGATTAACATGTGAATGTATTTTTACATTATTTTTTATAACAACATTAGGGCCAATAATTGAAAAGGCTCCAATTGAAACATTTTTTCCAATATTTGTTTTCTTATCTATTATCGCAGATTTATGAAAATTAGATGGCATGCAATGAAAATAAATATCTTTAATTAAAAATCAATTAACTGATTGTTACAAATTGCTACTTAACAATCATTGCTGAAAATATTGCATCAGCAACTTTAACATTATTAACTTCTGCGTATCCAGAAAATTTCCAAACTAATCGTCTATGTTGCTCCTGTTTAACATTTAAATACAAATTACAATTTGGGCTAATAGGTTTTCTAAATTTAGCATTTTCTAAACTCATGAAATAAACTAATTTATTATCAGAAGTCATTTTTAAAGAATGCATTACAAGTATTGATGCAGTTTGTGCTAAAGCTTCAATAATAAAAACCCCTGGCATTATAGGTTTTTTTGGAAAATGTCCTTTAAAAAAATGAGCATCTTCATTAATTCTTTTTTTTCCAACAGCTTTACTAAAAGGTTTAATTATTTCTACTTCATCAACAAGAAGCATTGGTTCCCTATGAGGTATTAATTTTTTAATTTCTTTAATAGATAGTTTTTTTTTATTATTCATTTCTTATTAATTAATTTTTTTAGAATAATTGTTTGTCTATGCCAATCCTTAATATTTACCGATGGAATTCCTCCAACAATTTCATTATCTTTAATATTTTTCATTACTCCTGATTTACCAGCAATTTTAACGTTATTTCCTATTTTTAAATGTCCAGCAATACCAACTTGCCCACCAATTATAACATTGTTTCCTAACACAGTGCTTCCAGCAATGCCTGATTGAGAGACTATAATACAATTTTTTCCTAAAACAACATTATGAGCAATTTGAACTAAATTATCTAATTTTGAACCTTTACCAATTATTGTGTCGGGACCTGTACCTCTATCGATCGCAGAATTTGATCCTATTTCTACATCATCTTCTATTAGAACTCTACCTAATTGGGGCATTTTTAAAAGAAGATTATCATTTTGAGCAAAACCAAAGCCATCTTGTCCAATTCTTACGCCATTATGAATCTTTACATTCGAACCAATAATAGAATAAGCAATAGTACAATTAGGACCAATTATAGTATTATCACCGATAGTTACTCCTGATAAAATAACACTATTTGCGCCTATGAAACAATTTGAACCAATAGTTACATCGCTTGAGACAATTACACCAGGAGCAATTTGTACAGTATCATCATAATTTACAGAAGTTTCAATATGTGCTTTAGGATGTACTCCTGCAGTTATATCTTTTGAAGGATAGAATGCATTAGCAACCAAAGCGAATGAATGATAAGGATTTTCAGTTATTAAAGGAATCATATTTTTTGGTGCAAGATTTAAAAAATCTTTTTTTAAAAAACAAGCCCCAGCTTTTGAAATTTTAAATTGATTTATATAATTTTTATTATCTAAAAAACTAATTTTATTTTTATCAGCAGAGTCAAGTGGCGCAATGTCATTAAAAATTTTTTTTGTATTTATATCTTTTGGCAGAGTTATTTTAGTGATCTTTGATATTTGATCTAAAGTAAATTCTTTACTTTTTTGAAAAAATTTAGGATCTGCCATAAAATAAATTAAGGTGTTACATTAACTTTAACACTACTCAATTTTTTATTTAATTCATCTACAACTTTCTGAGTTATATCTAACGTTGGATCAGACAAAATTATTGCAGATTTTCTAATTACAGCACTAATTTTATCTGTTTCAGATATTTGTTTAACAATTTTCTCAACTTCATCTTCTATTTGATTAATTGCATCTTTCTCAGCTTGTGCTAATGCTTTGCGTTTTGCGTTACTAGATTTATTAAATTCAATAACTGTCTTTTCAAAAGCATTTTTCCTATCTGAAAATGCCTCTGGTGTTAAAGTTGATTTTTGTCGTAAAAGCTCTTCTTCTTTTTTTTGTATAGATTTTTGTTGTTTTTGATCCTCTTCAGTATATTTTTTAGCTACTGCATTTAATTGATCTTTCATAGCTATAGCAGCTTTAGAATTCTTTAAAAGTTCTCTTACATCTAAGACAGCAACAGTGTCAGCTGAAAAAGATTTAGTTGCAAATAAGGTCAAAAAGATTAAAGGCAATAATAATTTAATGTATTTCATAATCAAAATCCTGCTCCAAAATTAAATTTTAAAAATTGTGTTCTATCATAATCCTCTTTCATCACTGCTTGGGCAATATCAACCCTTACAGGACCAAATGGTGATTTCCATTGTACACCAAAACCAACAGAAACTCTAGGGTTAGAATCATCTTTTATTTTATTACTCCCACTCTCGTCAATTTCAGTGACAGCACCAACTACCCCAAATAAGGCTCCAGTAATTCCTAATTGTGGCGAAATGCCTGGAATAGGTAATCTAAGTTCAGTTTTTGCAGTATACATAACATTTCCTCCAAGAGCATCTTTATTTGGAGACGTGGTATCTCTTGGACCAATTCCAGATTGTTCAAATCCAGGAAAAGAATCGGCGCCAACAAAATATCTATCTTTAAGTTTTACTTTGTCATCGTTATATCCAAAAATATAACCACCTTTAAGGTGTGTTGAAAAAACATAATCATCGGTAATAGAATAAAACCAACTATGTTTTATATCTGTTTTAAAAAAACTAATGTTTCCACCTAGCCCAGCTAATTTATTTGATATAGTCCATTTGGAACCTTTAGTAGGATTCAGTCTATCATTTATTCCAAAATAATTTAAATTGTGCGATATTGAAGATGTTGAGTAACTACCTTTCTGATTATTAATAAATTCTGAAGCTCCTTCCTTAACACCCTCAATTTCTTCATTTTTAAAAGAATAATTCCATGAATGTCGACTTCTTTCAGTTATCATGTATCCTAATCTAAAACCTGCACCTGCAGTATCATTTTCAAAAGAACTTTCATCTTGATATGTTGTCTTAGTTTTAAAAATATCTATACCTAATGCAATATCCTTTTCCATAAAATAAGGTTCTGTAAAACCAAAATCAACTTGAGTGGCTCTTTCAGCAAGAGTAAATTTTGCTCTTAAATCCTGTCCTTTACCTAAAAAATTACTTTCTGAAACTCCAACATTAGCTAATGCACCATTAGTACTTGAAAAACCACCTCCAACCGAAAATTGACCAGTTTGTTTCTCAGTTACATTAAAAATAACATCAGATCTATCAGTAACATTAGTTGCAACACTCGATGATTCTACATTTTCAAAGAAACCAAGATTTCTAATTCTTTGTTCAGATCTTTTAAGCTTTTCGTTGCTAAATCCATCACCTTCGCTAAATCTCATCTCTCTACGTATAACTTTATCATTTGTTCTATTATTTCCTTTAATATTAATTCTTCTAACATAAATTTTTCTAGCTTTATTAATATTTATTGTTACATCAATTACTTTTTTTTCTTTATTTTTATTTAAATTTGGACGGACTTCTAGAAAGGCAAACCCTAAATTACCACCAAGTTCTTTAATTTCATTAATAACTTGGTCTAATTTATTAATATTATAATCTTTTTTTTTTAAAATTTTAGTTAAAGCGATAATATCGTCATTCTTTAATTCTTTAAAATTTTGATTATTTATTTTAATATTACCAAACTTATATTTTTCACCCTCTTCAACACTGTAAGTAAGAAAAAAACCTGATTTATCTTTTGTTAATTCAGCAATAGAAGAAATAACTTTAAAATCAGCAAAACCTTCCTGCAAATAATATCTTCTTAACAAATCTTTATCATAATTTATTCTATCAGGGTCATAAATATCGCCAGCAGATAAAATTCTCCATAATTTAGATTCTTTAGTTGAAATAATTCCTTTTAATCTTTTATCGTTAAAAATTTTATTACCAATAAATTTAATTCCTTTAATTTTAGTTCTGTCACCCTCAGCAATTTTAAAATTTATATCAATTCTATTTTGAGATAAGGTTGAAATACTTGATGAAATTTTTGCCGAAAAATAACCAGAGCGTTTATAAATATCTTGAATTGAACTTATTGCTGTCTGTAAATCCTTTTTTAAAAAAACATTTCTTGGCTTTAAATTTATATCTTCTCTTAAATTTTCTTCTTTAATCTTTTTATTACCAAAAAAAGATACATTGTTTATCATTGGATTTTCTTTAACTAAAACAATTAATTTATTTCCTTTAACTCTAAATTTGATATCAGCAAACAATCCCAATTTATACATTTTTTTTAATTTTTTATTTAGAATTTCATAATTAATTTTATCACCTACCTCAATCTCAAGATATGTCATGATTGTTTCTGTATCTAATCTTTGATTATTTTGAATTTCAATGTTATTTATTGTTATATTTTTATTTTGGGCAGATAAAAGAGGCTTATTGATAAAAAAAGAAATGAAAAATAAAAAAAATATTAATATTTTTATTCTAAAATACATAAGATAGATTACACAGTTAAAATAAATTAATTATATCATTATATGTTAAAAGTACAGCCAATGAAATTATAATAGCAAAACCAATTTTAAACATGTTTTCTTGAATATTTTTATTTACAGGTTTACCAATAAAAATTTCAATAAAATAAAAAACTAAATGGCCCCCATCTAACATTGGAATAGGAAAAAGATTTATTAAACCAATACTAACAGATAATAAAATTATTAAATTTATAAAAGAAAATAAGCCTTCATTTAACATTTGTCCTGAAAAATGAGCAATTTTAATAGGTCCGCCTAAATCATCAAAAGAACCATTTCCAATAATCATTTGCTTTAAAGCTTTCAATGTTAATGAGCATATTTGATAAGTAGAATTTGTTCCAAGGTATAAAGATTTAAAAAATGAATGTTTTATATGTATTGGTTCATAAGAACTTATTCCAATCTTCAGAACTTTTCTATTTTGTCCATAAAATTCCTGATCTTCAGTGATAGGATTAATTTTAACAAATAAAAAATTATTATTTCTTTGAATTTTAAAATTAAATGTTTTTTTTTTATATAAATTTAAATGAGTTCCAATATCTGAAAAATTATTAATTCTTTTATCATCAATTTCTACAATTTTATCATTTTTTTTTAATCCTGAAATATATGCTGGGCTATCATTTTCAACATTATTGACAATTGGTGCTGTAAAAGTTGTCCCAATCAAATAATAAATAAAAGCAAAACCTAAAATACCAAAAATAAAATTGGCTAAAGGTCCTGCTAAAACAATTGAAATTCTTTGAAAGACATTTTTATGTGAAAAAGCGTATTTAATTAAATTCTTAGGAATTTTTTTTTTTGAAAAAATATCCTCACCAAACATTTTTACATAACCACCAAATGGTAAGTAGCATATTTTCCATCTTGTACCGCGTTTATCATTCCATCCAAAAATTTCTTTTCCAAAGCCTATTGAAAAAGATTCAACTTTAACTTTATTGATTATTGCAACATAATAATGTCCAAATTCATGTACAAACACAATTATTGATAAAACAACAATAAAAGCAGAGAAATAAACTATTAAATTATTTAGGATTTCCATTTATTATTACATATAAATTCTTCAGTAATAGATCTAATTTTTTTATCAAAGAAATAAACATCATTAATAGATTTAAGTTTATAATTTTTTGTTGATTTTAGAACATATTTTACAGTATTTAAAATATCTAAAAATTTTATTTTTTTTTGTAAAAAATAATTAACAGCAACTTCATTAGATGCATTTAAAATTAAAGGTTTTGAGTTTCCTTCTTTAAGAACTAAAAAAGCCAAATCAATTGCTGTTTTTAAAAATTTATTCAAATTTGTAAATGTAAATTTATTGATTTTAGTTAAATTCATTCGTTTTATTTTATAATGCTTCCTTAACGGCCAAAACAAAGAGTAAAAAATAGGAATTCTCATATCATGATCACTTAATAAAGCTGTTGTGGATCCATCTACAAAATTAACCATACTATGAATGATAGATTCTGGATGAACTATAACATTTATTTGATTTATCTTTAAACCAAAAAGATAATATGCTTCAATAATTTCAAAAGCTTTATTCATCATTGTAGCTGAATCAATAGTAATTTTATTACCCATTTTCCAATTTGGATGTTTTAAAGCTTTATTTAATGTTGCATTCTTTAATTGATATAAAGTGGAATTTCTAAATGGGCCACCTGAAGCTGTTAAAGTTATAGATTCAATAGAACCATTTAAACTATTAGAATTACATAATTGAAAAATAGCGTTATGTTCAGAATCTATAGGTAATAGTTCACAATTATGTTTTTTAATTTCTTTCATAAAAAAATGACCAGCAGAAACTAGGCATTCTTTATTTGCTAAACATAACCTTTTACAATTTTTTATTGAATTATATGTAGGTTTTAAACCAGCTAAACCAACTATCGCAGCAACAACAAAAGAAACTTTATTATTAGTTAATTCTAAGATTCCTTCATCGCCTACTAAAATCTTAATTCTTTTTCCAAACAAATTATTTTTTAAATCTTTATATTTGTCTTTATTTTGTATTACTACAAACTTAGGCTTTAAGTCATTTGATTGTTTCAAAAGTAAATTTATATTATTTTTAGTGGTTAAACCATAAACAGAAAAATAATTCTTATTTTCTTTAATTACATCTACAGTATTAGTGCCAATTGAACCTGTAGAACCAAGAATTGTTATTGTTTTTTTTCCCACAACATTATCTTATATAAAAAATTCTAAAAAAAATAACATTATAAGTGCAAAACTAAATGAATCGTATCTATCTAAAAAACCTCCATGTCCTGGTAAAAAATTACTTGAGTCTTTTTTGTTAAATTTTCTTTTAATTTTTGACATAAAAATATCACCAAAAAAACCAGATATAGCTAAAATAAATGAAAATAAAAAAATTAAAAAAAAATTATTATTTATATTTAAAAAATTTATAAAAAAAATTATACCGAATAAAGTTCCAATTAGGATACCAATAATAGTTCCAGATATAGTTTTTGAAGGACTTACTATAGGTAAAATTTTAGGTCCTTTTATCAAATTTCCTGAAATATAAGATGATATATCAGTAGTTGAAATAACTATTAATAACCAAAGTAAAATATATTCTCCATTAACTATAGATTTAATCTTAAGAAAAATAATAAATGGAATTGAAATAAATATATAACCATAAAAAATATACAATAATCTTTCATAATTTTGTCTTTTAGTTAAAAAAAATAAAATTATAAAAAAAGAAAAAAAAATAGTAGAGACTAATGAAGATATAAAACTTAAATTAAAAGAAAAAAATATATTAAAAAATATTAACGAATTAAAAATTAATAAATTAAAAAAATTTCTTTTTTGTGTCATATTAAACCATTCATAACCCAAAAATAAAGATGTTGCTAAAATTATAAATTTTGAAAAAAAATCGTTTTCTAAAATAGAATAAATAAATATTGGGAATAAAAACATTAATGTTAATATTCTTTTAAAAAAAATCTTATTTAAAAATTTTATTTTATCTAGAACCATACCTACGTTTTCTTTTTGTATATTGATTTATTGCATAAGTAAAATTTCTTTTCTTAAAATCTGGCCATAAAACATCAAGAAATACAAACTCTGTATAAGCCAATTGCCATAATAAAAAGTTACTAATTCTCTTTTCACCACTTGTTCTAATTAACAAATCAGGATCTGGTATAGTTTTTGTATATAAATTTTTGGCAATATCTTTTTCAGTAATTTTAATTTTTTTTTTTTTTTATTTATTTAATAATTTATTAAAAGTTGAAACAATTTCATTCCTACTACCATAATTTAAGGCAAGTATTAAATTCAATCCTTTTTTTCTTTTTGTAAGATTTTCACATTCATTTATTTTAATTAATATATCTTTTGGTATCTTTCTTCTTTCACCTATCATTTTTATAGAGATATTTTGTTTAAGTAATTCATTTATTTTTTCATCTAAATATTTTCTTAAAAGAGTCATTAAAAAAGTAACTTCATTTTTTGGTCTTGACCAATTTTCGGAAGAAAAAATAAACAATGTAAGATATTTAATATTATAATTAATTGCTGACTCGATAGTGTTTTGAATAGCTTCAATACCCTTTTCATGCCCAATAAAACCTTTTAATCGATGTTTTTTTGTCCATCTATTATTACCATCCATAATGATCGCTACATGATTAGGTAAAGTTAATTTATTATTACTTATTGATTTGGACATCAAACCTGCATAATTTCATTTTTTTTTTCATCATACACACTTTGAATTTCATTAACTTTTTCATCTGTTAATTTTTGAATATTATCTGATACATTTTTTTGTTCATCTTCAGAAATTTCATTATTTTTTTCTTGTTCTTTTATTTTATCCATAGCATCTCTTCTTATATTTCTAATAGATATTTTGGCATTTTCAGAAAATTTAGAAGCAACTTTGGTTAGTTCAATTCTTCGTTCTTCAGAAAGATCTGGCAAGGGAACTCTAATTAAATCACCGTCAGTACTTGGGTTAAGTCCTAACTCAGATTCTCTTATAGCTTTCTCAATATTTTGCACCATAGCTTTATCCCAAACTTGAACTGTTAATAATTTAGGCTCTGGTGCATTAACAGTTGCTAATTCAGAAACTTTCATTTTTGAATTATATGCATCAACAAACACAGGCTCCAATAAAGAAGGCGTCGCTCGTCCAGTTCTTAATCTTGATAGTTCTTCATGAAAAATTTTTAAAGTATTTTCCATTTTATCTTTATATTCATTAATTATTTCATTCATATATTATTATTTAATAATTGTGTAATTACCTTTATTTAATATAGCATCTAAAAAAGCATTCTTTTTATTAATTGGAAAAATAATTATTGGAATATTACTATCTCTTGCTAAAGCAATAGCGGAACCATCCATAATTTTAAGATTTTTTGCAAGAACTTCAGAATATTTTATACTTTCATATTTTTTAGCTTTCTTATTTATTATTGGATCATCTGAATAAACTCCATCAACTTTAGTTGCTTTTAAAATTATATCAGCACTAATTTCTGATGCTCTTAAAGCTGCAGCTGTATCCGTTGTAAAATAAGGATTTCCAGTACCAGCAGCAAAAATTACAACTCTATTTTTTTGCAAATGATTTATAGCCCTTCTTCTAATATAAGATTCACATACAGCAGGAACAGGTATTGAAGATAAAACTCTTGTTTGAATTAACTTTTTTTCTAAAGCGTTTTGTATTGCAAGAGCATTTATTAAAGTTCCTAACATACCCATATAATCTGCTGTAGTTCTTTCAATTCCAACTGAACCTGCATCAGAACCTCTGAAAATATTTCCTCCACCTATAACTAAACTTATTTGTACTTTTGTTTTATGAACTTTTTTTATTTCATCAGCTAAGAAATTAACTATATTCTCATCAAAACCATGAGTATTTTTACCTAATAGTGCTTCTCCTGATAATTTAAGTAATATTCTTTTATATTTTTTTTTTTTAGTCATTAATATTAAAAAAAATATAATTAAAAATCTTCACCTACTTTAAAACGTATAAATTTATTAAGTTTAATATTACAATTTAATTGTTTTGAAGTATTAGATATATATTCACTAATTTTAATACTATCATCAATAATAAATTTTTGATCAAGTAAACAAACTTCAGTAAAAAATTTTTTCATTTTTCCATCAAGGATTTTATTTTTTATTTCTTCAGGTTTATCTTCTTTATTAATTTCTTCTAGTTGAAAATCTTTTTCTTTTTTCAATATATCTTCATTTATATCTGATGGAGATATTGCTAAAGGATTGGTAGCTGCAATATGCATACACATTTTTTTTAAAAAATCGTTAATTATATTTTTTTCACAATCTGTACTAATAGATAACATAACTCCAATTTTGCCCATATTATCCTTTTCGACATTATGAATGTATGTACCAATAAATCCATCTTCTACAATTAAATATTCAGATCTCTTAATAGTAATATTTTCTCCAATTTTAGAAATTGTGTTTGTTAGTGCTGCAGATACTTTTTCATTATCACTGTAATTAACATTTAATAAATTATCAATATTACCTTTTTGTTCTAAATTTAATTTTGAAACATTCGAAACAAAAGATTGAAAATCAGAATTTCTAGCAACAAAGTCTGTTTCTGAATTAATTTCAATTATAGAGGCTTCTTTATCCGAATTATTTATTGAAATACCAATTAAACCTTCTTTTGCAGTTCTGTCTCCTTTTTTTTGAGCCGTTGAAATACCTTTTTTTCTTAAATAATCTATAGCATTTTCTATATTAAAATCAGATTTCTCTAAAGCCTCTTTACAATCTAAAAAACCTGCTCCTGTAATATCTCTTAATTTTTTAATTTCACTTGTTGGAATTTTATTCATTTATTTTTTTTTGTTTATTTTTTTTTGAACGTCTTTTTTCGACGGAACTTTTAAATTAATCTCTTTTTTTTCACTTCCATTCTTTAATTTAACTTTATTTGTATTTTTTTTTGTAATATTTGAAATCAATGAACAAATTAAATCTATTGATTTTCTTGAATCATCATTTCCAGGAATTGGGTAATTAATACCATTTGGAGATGAATTTGTATCTAAAATAGCGATTACAGGAATTTTCAATTTATTAGCTTCGGTTACTGCAATAGCATCTCTATTAACATCAACAACAAATATAGCTTGAGGAACAGCCCCCATATCTTTTAATCCACCTAAATATTTCTCAATTTTTTCGACTTGTCTATTAATCTGTAAAATTTCTTTTTTTTTAAGAACTGAATTGTCGTCAGATATTTTTTTATTTAATAAATTAAGATGATTTAAAGAATTAGAAATAGTAGACCAATTTGTTAACATTCCACCTAACCATCTTTTATTAACATAAAATTGATTACATTCTGTTGCATATTTTTTAACAATATCTCCTGCTTGAGACTTTGTACCTACAAATAATATTGAGCCGTCTGATTTTGTTAAATTATTTATAAATTCTAAAGCATCGTTCAATAATGTTACAGTTTTTCTTAAATCTATAATATGTATGTTATCTTGAGAACCATAAATATATTTATCCATTCCTGGGTTCCATTTATTGGTTCTATGGCCAAGGTGCATTCCTGCTTCTAAAAGATCTCTTAATTTAAAATTTACATCCATAAAAAAAAAAAGTTATTAATTCGAATTTTATAGTAATAAAAGCTAATAATTACAAGAAAATTAATTTAAAAACTGGATATCATCAGGTTTATTATTAATGATATTAAAAAAATCATATTTTCCAGGTAATGCAACTTTTACTATTTGATTGTTAATATCAAGATCTAAAAATATTTCCGAACCGTTATCATCTATATATTTTAATAAATAATTTTTTAGTTTATTAAAATCAAAATTATCTTTTGTTTTAATATAAATTTTTTTATTACTATTATTTATAAATTCTTTTAAAGTTTGAACTTCCTGAACCCTTAAATTAATATTATTATCAATTTTGACAGCTTCTAAGTTTATTAATAATAAATCAAGATTTTCTATAATTTGTTTTGATGTTTCTATTACATCAGAAAAAACTATTGCTTCAAAATTGGAAGTATGATCAGAAAATTGTACATATGCATATTTATTACCTTTTTTAGAAGTTCTTTCTTTCATATCTATAGGTAACGCTGCAATTTTAAAAAACTTTTTTTCATCATTATTTATTTTTTGCATTATATTTTCAATATCTCTAAATGTTGAAAATTTATTTTTTTTTAAAAAAGTATCAAAATCTTTAAGGGGATGTTCAGATAAATAAAAACCTAATGAATCATGTTCAAATTTTAAACTTGTGGATTTATTCCATCTTTTAAAATTTTTATTAAAATTAATTAAGTTGTCATTTTCTTTAAAATCTGAAAATAAATTATTTTGATTTTCATTTTTTGAATTGTTTCTAATAAATTGAACAATCTTATCAATATTATTAAATAATAAAGCTCTATTATTTTCTAATGAATCAAAAGAACCTGATTTAATCAAATATTCAAGCTGTCTAATATTAAAATTTTCATCATTTAATCTATTGCAGAAATTATTAAAGTTTATAAACTTCCCGCTCGTTTTTCTTTCTTTGACTAATTTATGTATTGAAACAATCCCAACATTTTTTAATGCTGATAATCCATATCTAATATTTTTATTTCCATGCTTATCAGTTTCTATGTTAAATAGACTATTAGAATAATTAATATCAGGAACTAAAATATTAATTTTCATATTTTTACAATCATCTAAATATCGATTTATTTTATCTGTATTATTTAATTCATAATTTATTGATGCAGTCATAAATTCAACAGTAAAATTTGCTTTTAAAAATGCTGTTTGATATGCAATTATGGCATATCCTGCAGCATGGGATTTATTAAAACCATAACCAGCAAATGTTTCAACTTGTTTAAAAATATTTTCTGCTTGATATCCTTTTACTCCATTTTTAATACAACCATTTATAAAATCTTTTTTTAAAGATGACATTAATGCTTTTTTTCTTTTACCAATTGCCCATCTTAATGTATCTGCTTGAGACAAGCTGAAACCAGCCAAAGTTTGAGCAATCTTCATTACTTGTTCTTGATAAATAGTAATACCATATGTTTCTGAAAGGACACTTTCAAGTTTAGGATGTAAATAAACTATGTCTTCATTGCCAAGTTTTCTATTAATATAATTTTCTATATATTCCATTGGTCCTGGTCTATATAAAGAAATCATTGCAATTATATCTTCAAATCTATCTGGAGATAATTTTTTCAAGTATTCTCTGACACCTTTACTTTCAAGTTGAAAACAGCCTATCGTGTTTCCGTCTTTTAATAAATCAAATGTTTTTTTATCATCTAAAGGAATATTATTTATAGAAAAATTATTAATATTTTTATTAATCAATTCGCAAGTTTTATTAATAATTGTAAGAGTTTTTAAACCAAGAAAATCAAATTTAATTAATCCCGATTTTTCAATGTAGTTCATTGAAAATTGTGTAACAGGAAGTCCTGTCTTTGGATCATCTTTATAAAATGGAATTATTTCATTTAAATTTTTATCTCCAATAACAATTCCGGCTGCATGAGTTGAAGCGTGTCTATATAAACCTTCTAATTTTAAGCTAATATCTAAAAGTTTTGATACTGAATCGTCATTTTTTTTTAATTCTTGTAATTTAATTTCCTTATCAAGAGCTTCGTTTAATGTAATTGGATTAGCGGGATTATAAGGAATCATTTTTACAATATTATCAACTTGACTATATGGTAATTGTAAAACTCTTCCTACATCGCGGACAACATTTCTAGATTGTAACTTTCCAAAAGTTATGATCTGAGCTACTTTACTTTTTCCATATTTTTTAACTACATATTTTAAAACTTCATCTCTTCTTTCTTGACAAAAATCAATATCAAAATCAGGCAATGTAACTCTGTCAGGATTTAAGAATCTCTCAAAAAGAAGGTCGTATTTAATAGGATCTAGGTCAGTTATTGACAATGTCCATGCTACTAAAGAACCTGCGCCCGATCCACGACCCGGTCCAACTGGGATATTTTTTTTTTTTGCCCATATAATAAAATCAGAAACTATTAAAAAATATCCTGAATAACCAGTTTTTTTAATGATAGAAATTTCATATTCTAATCTTTTTTTATATCTATCTTTATTTATTTTATATTTTGTATCATTTGATTTTAGAATTTTTTTTTCTAAACCTTCGTATGCAAGTTTAATTAATTCTTTATTTTCTTCTTCATCCGAGGCTAAAAATTTTGGAGGCTTAGCAATTCTTTCTTCCAGCATAAAGGTACATTTTTTTGCAATTAAAATCGTATTTGATACAGCTTCAGGAATATCATTAAAAATTTTATTCATTTCTTCAGGAGATTTAAAATGAAAATCTTTTGAAACAAAATCTCTTGTATTTGTTGATAATTTTTCAACATTTTTGATACATAATAATGCATCTGTGGCTTCATGCATGTTCATGTCAGAAAAAATATTATTATTTGTCGCAACTACAGGTACATCATATTTTTTTGCCAAACTTAGATAAAAATTCTCAATATTTTTTTCATTTTTTTGTCCTATTCTTGAAATTTCAAGAAAAAAATTATCTTTATAGACTAAATTTAATTCATTAAAAATATTTGTTGCAGAATTTATATTTTTTAATAGATAAGATTTTCCTATAGGGCCATCAACTCCTCCAGATAAACAAATTAAACCTTCTCTATATTTTTTTAAATCGTTTAAATTTATTTTATAATCTGATTGATTATAAAATTTAGTCATTAAATTAATTACATTTCTATATCCAGTTAAATTTTTTATTAATAAAAGAATATTAGATGTTGTTCTGACACCAGCTATAATATTTATATCTAAATTTATACCTATAATTGGCTGTATTCCATTTTTTTTTGCCTCTAAAGAAAATTCAAAAGAACCAAATAAATTTCGTTTATCTGTTAATGCAATTGCTGGAATATGATATTTTTTACAAAAATTAATTATTTCATTTATTTTAAATGAACTTTCTAATAAAGAATAATTTGAAAATTGTCTAAGATGAATAAAAGTATTCATAATTTATAATATTTTTCCATTGGATAATTTAATAATACTATCAAATTTTTTTGTTAAGGATAAATTATGTGTAGCTATAACAAAAGAAATTTTATAGTCTTTTGCTAAATTTTTTATTATTTTAATTACAATATCACTATTTTT
>CAYOOR010000106.1:0-13943 GCA_964405695.1 uncultured Alphaproteobacteria bacterium | reverse complement strand
CAAAATTAATAAAATATTGTAAATGTTCTTGAAGTATTCTAGCTGACATCGCAATAGCATCATCAGGAAGGATAGCGCCATTTGTTTCAACGTTCAAAGTGAGTTTATCATAGTCTGTTACTTGTCCTACTCTAGAATTTTCAATCTTATATGATACTTTTTTTACCGGTGAGTGGATTGCGTCAACTAATATAAGTCCGATTTGTTTATCATCTTTTTTTTGCTGTTCAGCTGCAACGTATCCCTTACCATTCTCAACAGTTAATTCTAAATTAATTTTTGCAGATTTGTCCAAATTACATAAAACTAAATCAGGATTTATAATTTCAATTTCACTACTTGCTTCTATTTGTGAAGCTTTAACTTCGCCTGGGCCAGATGCTTTTAAAGTCATTTTTTTAGGTTGATCACTATTAAGTTTAATTGCTAAAGATTTAATATTAAGAATAAATTCAGTAACATCTTCAATCATACCAGGAATAGATGAAAATTCATGAAGAACTCCATCAATTTGGACTGAGGTAACTGCAGCGCCTTGAAGAGACGATAACAATATTCGTCTTAAAGAATTAGCAATAGTTAAACCAAAACCTCTTTCTAAAGGTTCAATTGTTACTGACCCTATAGAATTATTATCATCTTTTTTATCAACATCGATCTTTGTTGGTTTTATTAGTTCTGTCCAATTTTTGTATGCGTATGGGTCCGGCGCTTTTAAATCTTTTTTTGTCTCTTCTTCTTTTTTCATAATAAATATCCTTTCATTAATAATAATTAAACTCTTCTTCTTTTAGGCGGTCTGCAACCATTATGTGGTAATGGAGTTACATCTTTAATCGAAGTAATTGTAAAACCAATATTTTGCAATGCCCTTAAAGCAGATTCTCTTCCAGCTCCTGGGCCTTTTATATAAATTTCCACAGTCTTTACACCGTGATTTTTAGCTTTTTCACCAGCATCTGCAGCTGCGATTTGTGCAGCATATGGCGTTGATTTTCTTGAACCTTTAAAACCTTTAACTCCTGATGAAGACCAAGCCAATGTATTTCCATTTACATCTGTAATATTAATAACTGTATTATTAAAAGTTGCGTTTACGTGAGCAATACCATTAGTAATATTTTTTTTAACTTTTTTCTTTAAAAATCTTTTTTTAGTTTTAGCTTTTGATTTGCTATCTTTTTTATCATCCTTTACTTCAATTTCTTCTTTAGTTTTTTTTTCATCAACCATAAAATAATTAAGCAGTTACTTTCTTTTTATTAGCAATTGCTACTCCTTTTCCTTTACGAGTTCGTGCATTTGTATGAGTTCTTTGGCCTCTAACTGGAAGTTTTTTTCTGTTCCTTAAACCTCTATAGGTAACTAAATCTGTTAATCTTTTAATATTAAGTGAAATATCACTTCTTAAATCACCTTCAACTTTATATTTATCTTCTATATATTCTCTAATTTTCAATATTTCTTCATCAGTTAAATTATTTACTCTTTTTTCATCTGAAATACCAATATCTTTACAAATTCTCTTAGCTGTAGTTGGACCAATACCATAAATATAGGTAAGTGCCGTTTCTACACGTTTGTTTGTCGGTAAATTTACACCAGAAATACGAGCCAAATCAATAACCTAAAAAATAAAACGAATTATACTAAGTAATAGTTTTAAGTCAATAAAAAGTAACATTTTAACAAAAAAAATCAATTTATTAAATCTAGGACTTTGTATATTTCAACTTTAACATTTTCAATTGTTTCCATACCATCTATTTTCTTTAAAACATTCTTATTTTTGTATAATTTTATCAATGGACTTGTTTCTTTTAAATAAACATTTATGCGTGATTTCAAAACTTTAGTATTATCGTCTTCTCTAGTTTCTTCAGATGCTCTTTTTTTTATTCTTTTAATAACCTCATCTTTATCAATCGATAAATGTAAAACACAATCAACTTTTTTTTTAATTTTATTTAATAAAAAATGAAAAGCATTAGCTTGATCTAAATTTCTTGGAAAACCATCAAACAAAATACCATTTTTTTTTTTTATATTAATTGATACAACTTTTTCAACAATTTTGATTATTATTTCATCACTTACTAAATTACCTGAGTTTATAATTGATTTAATTTTTTTTCCTATTTCACTTTTTTTTTCAATTTCGTTTCTTAAAATATCGCCAGTTGAGAAATGAAATAAATTATAATTTTTACATATTTTCTTTGCCTGTGTGCCTTTTCCGGCTCCAGGTGGTCCTAATAAAATAATTAACATTTTTTTAAAAACCGCCTTTGAAATCTGATTTTTTTAATAAATCTTTATATTGATGTGAAAATAAATGAGATTGAATTTGTCCAATTGTGTCCATCATTACAACAACAACTATTAGTAAACTAGTACCACCAAAATAAAATGGTACAGAAAATTTTGAAATTAATAATTCTGGTATAATACAAACAACACCTAAATATAATGCACCAACTAAAGTTAATCTAGTTAAAACATAATCAAAATATTCAGCCGTATTTTCTCCAGGCCTTATTCCAGGAACAAAACCTCCATTCTTTTTCAAATTATCTGCTGTTTCTTGTGGATTGAAAACAATAGAAGTATAAAAAAAACAGAAGAAAACAATTAAAGAAAAATAAAGAATTAAATATAAAGGTTTTCCATGTGAAAGATAATTACTTAAAAAATTTAAAAAACCTGGGCCTCTACCTCCAGTAACTCCAGTTAAAGTCATAGGTAAAAGCAAAACTGATGATGCAAAAATAGCTGGTATAACACCTGACATGTTTAGTTTTAATGGCATATGACTTCCTTCTCCACCATACATTTTATTACCTACTTGTCTTTTAGGATATTGAACAAAAACTTTTCTTTGAGCTCTTTCCATAAAAACTATAAAGCCAAATATTAATAGTACAAAAAAGATTAAAGCAATAACAAAAAATGGTGAAAGAGCACCTGTTCTTACTAATTCGAATGTACCTGCAACAGCAGAGGGTAAATTAGCAACAATACCAGCAAATATTATAAGAGATATTCCATTACCAATTCCTCTTTGAGTAATTTGTTCTCCTAACCAAAGTAAAAAAATAGATCCACCTATAATTGTTATAACAGTACTAATTCTAAAAAAGTATCCTGGGTCGATAACTGCTGAACCTACAGCACCACCCATATTTTCTAAACCAACAGCTAATCCATATCCTTGAAATGTTGCTAATAAGACTGTTCCATATCTTGTATATTGATTAATTTTTTGTCTTCCTAGTTCTCCACCATCTTTTTTTAATTGAGAGAGAGATGGATTAACATGAGTTAATAATGACATGATTATAGAAGCTGATATATATGGCATTACACCTAGAGCAAATATACTCATTCTTTGGACAGCACCTCCAACAAACATATCAAACATACCAAGTAATCCACCAGAATTTTGTGCAAAAATTTCCTGAAATATATCTGAATTAATCCCTGGTATAGGAATAAAAGTCCCAAGTCTATAAATAATTAATGCAAAAATTACAAAAAGTATTTTTTTTTGTAGTTCTTTTGCTTTACTAAAAGCTCCAATGTTTGGTTGTGTATTAGCAAAATTAGAAGACATTATTTTTTATTTTTAGTTTCTGTATTCTTAATACTTTCTTTCTCTACTTTAATCTTTTTATCATGATCTATATTATCTTTTGATTTTTTTTTTATTTCCTTTTTAATAATATTAATCTTTCCTCCAATTTTTTCTATCTTTTTTACAGCATTTTTACTTACTTTTTGTACATCTATAATAATTTTACTTTTTAATTCCCCTTTTCCTAAAACTTTTAAACCATGCAACTTCTTTTTAAATAATTTTTTTTCAAATAATAAATCATTAGATATATTTTCTTTTATATTTAAAACTTTCTTTTCTAACAAAGCATCTATTTGTGTTAAATTCAAAATATTGAATTTTTTTTTAAAAATATTATTAAAACCTCTTTTAGGTAATCTTCTATATAAAGGCATCTGTCCACCTTCAAATCCCTTAATTGATACACCGGATCTAGATTTTTGACCTTTATGTCCTCTACCCGAAGTTTTTCCTAAACCAGAACCTACACCTCTTCCTAATCTTTTTTTTGAAATTTTATTTTTTTTTATATTTTTTAATGTATTCAGCATTTTTAAATTCTAATCAATTTTTATCAGATGATTAACTTTTTTCAACAACCCTTTTATCGAAGGATTTAAAATAACAGATCTTGTAGATCCAATCTTTTTTAAACCTAAAGATAATAAATACTTTTTTTGAATCTTTTTTTTACCAATAGTACTCTTTACTTGAGTTAATTTTATTTCCTTATTTTTTTTCTGTTGTTTCTTTTCCATTTGTTTTATTTTTAATATATAAATCAGTAACTTTTTTTCCTCGTCTTTCAGCAATTCTTTTAACATCATCTAATTGTTCTAAAGCATCAAAAGTTGCACGAACCATATTATGTGGATTAGTAGTTCCGATAGATTTAGCAACAACATCTTGAACACCTAATGCTTCGAAAACAGATCTAATAGGACCACCAGCAATTATTCCTGTTCCTGGTGGGGCAGATTTCAATAATACTTTACCAGATCCATGAGTACCCTGAACATCGTAATAAAAAGTTCTATTTTTTTTTAAAGGAAAATTCTTCATATTTCTTTTTGCTTTATCTGTAGCTTTTTTTATAGATTCTGGAAATTCTTTTGCTTTTCCATTGCCAAAACCAGCTTTTCCCTTACCATTCCCAACAACGACTAATGCAGCAGTTCCAAATCTACGCCCTCCCTTAACAACTTTAGAAACACGATTAACAAATACAACTTTTTCAATTAAATTATCTGAATTATTTTTTTGAAATCTTTTTTTAATATCAATTTCCATAATTAAAATTCTAAACCTGCCTTCCTAGCACCATCTGCTAATGCTTTAATTCTTCCATGATAAAGATATTTACCTCTGTCAAAAATAACTTTTTTTATACCTTTTTTAATAGCTTTCTCAGCTAACAACTTTCCAACTTCAGCTGCTGCTTCTTTATTACCTGTTTTTTTAATTTTTGTTTTAAATTCTTTATCTAAAGTTGAATGTGAAAATAACGTTACGCCTTTAGTATCATCAATTATTTGTGCTTGCATATTTTTTAATGATCTAAAAACAGATAATCTATAACGTTCATTTGAAACTTTTTTTAATTTTGCTCTTATTCTTCTTTTACGTACTATACTTTTTATACTAACTTTCATAATTATTTCTTCTTTCCTTCTTTTCTATGTATATGTTCATTTTCATATTGTATACCTTTTCCTTTATAAGGTTCTGGTTTTCTGAATGATCTTATATCAGCAGCAACTTGTCCAACTTGAGACTTATTTTGTCCCGATATTTCTATTGTATTAGGGTCAGCACATTTAATATTAATTCCTTCAGGAACTGGGTATTCAATATCATGACTATAGCCTGCACTAATTTTTATAATTTTTCCTTGTAAAGACGCTTTATAACCTGTTCCTACGAGTTTTAATGTTTTTTTAAATTCATTAACACATCCAAGAATAATATTATTTATTATACTTCTAGTTGTTCCCCAAATTTGATTTGTTTTATTATTGATTTCTTTAGGAGTAATTACAATTTTTTTATCTTCAATAGAAATATTTAAATTCTTAGAAAACTTAAAATTTTTTTCACCTGATTTATCTTTTACAATAATATTTGTATCTTTTAAAGAAACTTCTATTCCCTCTGGTATTTCTATTGGTATATTTCCTGTTCTAGACATTATAATTAATAAATTTTTTTAAAAGATCTGACATAAAATTTCACCACTAAGGTTTGAAACTCTTGCTTTTTTATCTGTCATAATTCCTTTTGATGTTGAAACTATAGTTACTCCATAACCTTTAAAATATGAAGGTAAATTTTTTAATTTGGAATAAACACGTCTTCCAGGTTTAGAAATTCTTTTAATAATTTTAATAGATGGTTTTCCTTTAAAATAAGAAAGTGATATATCTATTTTATTAATTCCTTTCTTAATTTTTATTTCTTTAAATGATTTTATATAACCTTCTTCTTGTAATACTTTTAATATATTAGCTTTTAACTTAGATGAAGGGGTGCTAACAATATTTTTATTCAATAACAATCCATTTCTTATTGTTGTAAGCATATCTGATATTGTGTCTGTTACTGTCATATTTTTACCAACTTGATTTAATTATTCCTGGTAATTTTCCATTACTAGCAAGTTCTCTAAATGCAATTCTAGATAATTTAAATTTTCTATAATTACCTCTTGGTCGACCTGTAACAATACATCTATTTCTTAATCTACAAGGAAGACTATTTTTTGGTAATTTTGATAATTTATTAATTGCGTCTATGCGATCCTCTGGTGTTGTTTTTTTGTTTTTAATAATTTTCTTTAAAAGTATTCTTTTTTTACTATATCTACTCACTAATTTTTCTCTTTTGATATTTCTTTGTATTAAACTAAGTCTTGTCATTTTATTTATTTATTTATTTTAAAGGAAAATTAAAAGCTTTTAATAATGATTTTGCTTCATTGTTTTTTTTTGTAGATGTAACAATAGTAATATCCATACCTTTTACTTTATCTATTTTATCGTAATCAATTTCTGGAAAGATTATATGTTCTTTTATACCAAAAGTATAATTACCTAATCCGTCAAAATTTTTCTCAGATAATCCCATAAAATCTTTTGTTCTAGGTAATGCAATATTTATCAATCGATCAATAAATTCATACATTCTTTTTTTTCTTAAAGTTACTTTACAACCGATTGGCATATCTTTTTTCGTTTTAAAATTTGCAACTGCTTTTTTTGTTTTTGTAATAATAGGCATTTGACCAGAAATTTTTTTTAAATCTTCAACTGCCGCTTCTAATTTTTTTTTATCTGCAGCATCAAGTCCTAGCCCCATATTTATTACAACTTTTTTTATTTCAGGTACAGAAAAAATATTTTTTAAACCAAGATCTTTCATAAGATTGGGTTTTATAGTTTTAATATATTCATTTTGTAATCTAGCCATTTTTTATAACATCTCCTGTTCTTCTTTCAATTCGTATTTTTTTTTTATCATCTAACTTATAACCTATTTTTGTTTTTTTTTGATCTTTAATAGATATAAATGATAAATTTGAAATATGAACAGGTAATTCTTTTTCAACAATTCCTCCTCCACCTTGCTTTGATGGTTTTTGATGTTTTTTTACAACATTTACTCCTTTAACTGTCGCTTTATTTTTTTTTGGAAAAATAGATAAAATCGAACCTGATTTACCTTTATCCTTACCAGTTAATACTAAAACATTATCACCTTTCTTTAATTTTATATTTATTTTTGACATTTATTATAATACCTCTGGAGCTAGTGAAATAATTTTAGTAAATTTTCTTAATCTTAATTCTCTAGTCACTGGACCAAAAATCCTTGTTCCAATTGGTTCACCTTCTTTGGTTAATAATACTGCTGAATTTTTATCAAAACGAATACTAGACCCATCATTTCTAGAAATACCTTTTTTTGTTCTTACAACAACTGCTCTTGTAACTTCACCAGTTTTTATTTTTCCATTAGGAATAGCTTCCTTTACTGTAACAACAATTAAATCTCCAATATTAGCGCTCCTTCTTTTAGATCCGCCCAATACTTTAATACACTGAACTAACTTAGCTCCTGAATTATCCGCAACATTTAATTTGCTTACTACTATAATCATTTAATAACCTTCTTTTTTAATTTTTTTTCATTATAAATTTTAAATTTTTTTGTTTTAGAAATTGGTTTAGTTTCAATAATTTGAACTTTATCACCAACTTTACAAAAATTATCTTCATCATGTACTGCATACTTTTTATTTTTTTTTAAAAATTTTTTATATTTTTTATGCATATATCTAGTTTCAACATCAACAATAATAGTTTTGTCATTTGAATTTCTAATTACTTTTCCATCTAAAATTCTATTTGGCATATTTTTCTCCTAAATTTTTTACAGTTAATTCGGTTTTAATTCTTGCAATATCTTTTTTTACCTGATCAATTCTACCAGGTTTTTCTAATTGGCCATTTTTTTGCTGAAATCTAAGATTATAATTTTCTTTTTTCAAATTTTTTAACATATCAATTAATTCATCTTTAGTTTTTTTTTTAATTTCTATATATTTCATTTATATCGCCAATCTTTTAATAAAAAATGATTTTATAGGAAGTTTAGCTGCTCCTAATAATAAAGCATTTTTTGCAATTTCTTCACTAACACCTTCAACTTCAAATAAAATTCTTCCGGGATGAATTCTACAAACCCAATATTCAACACTTCCTTTACCTTTACCCATCCTAACTTCCGCTGGTTTTTTGGTTACAGGTACATCAGGAAATATTCTTATCCAGACTCTTCCTTCTCTTTGCATCTCTCGAGTTATTGCTCTTCTTGCCGCCTCAATTTGTCTAGAATTTATTCTTCCTGGATTCTTTGCTTTTAAACCAAAACTTCCGAAATTCAATTTAGCTCCTGAATTTGCTTTACCATGGATTCTTCCTTTATGTTGTTTTCTAAATTTTGTTTTTTGAGGTTGTAACATTTTTTTTTTATTTATACATTATTTATTTTTATTATTAATAACTTTATTTTGATCATTTTCTTTAGCTAAATTTTCCCCTTTATATAACCAAACTTTAACACCACAAGTACCATATGTTGTTTTAGCAGTAGATGCTGCATAATCAACTTCAGCTCTCAACGTATGTAAAGGAACCCGTCCTTCTTTAAACCATTCAACACGAGCAATTTCAGCACCACCTATTCTTCCACCAACACTAACTCTAATACCTTTGGCACCAAGCTTTAATGCAGATTGAACAGCTCTTTTTATAACTCTTTTAGTAGCTGCTCGATTTTCTAATTGCTGTGCAATGTTATCCGCAACTACTTTTGCATCTAATTCTGGTTTTTTTGTTTCTACTATATTTAAATTTAATTCAGTTTTAGTAAGTTTTGATAATTGTTTTTTTAACTTTTCTATATCTGCACCTTTTTTTCCAATTATTATACCTGGTCTTGATGCATGTATATTTATAATTAATTTTTTTGATGATCTTTCAATAATAACTTTAGATAGTCCTGCTTTTTTTAAATTAGATTCAATATAATCCCTTATTATTAGATCGTTTTGCAAAAAAATACTATATTTAGCTTCAGCAAACCATCTAGAATCCCAGGTTTTATTTATTCCTAATCTTAAACCTGTTGGATTAACTTTTTGGCCCATCTTTTACCTCCTCTTTGTTATTTGTTTTTTTTATTTCATTTTTTTTTAAATTTGTATCAATAATTTGTTCTTTTAATTTAATAGTTAGATTACTAAAAGGTTTTAAAATTTTAACTCCTCTTCCTTTTGCTCTTGGTCTAAATCTTTTCATCACTAATCCTCGTCCAACAGACGCTTCATAAATATATAATTTATCTACATCTAATTGATGATTATTTTCTGCATTTGCTATAGCAGATTGTAAAGCTTTTTTAACCTGTAAGGCTATACGTTTCTGTGAAAAAGATAAATAATTAACAGCTTTTTCAACATTTAAACCTCTTATTGGGGAAATAATCATATTTAATTTTTTAGGGCTTATCTTTACAGATTTTAAATAAACTTTTGCTAAATTATCATCTTTCTTTTTAACAACTTTCTTTTCTTTTTTTTGATCAATTTTATTATTTTTTGTTTCTTCTTTAATATTTTTTTTATTTTCAATCATTTATTTTTTTTCCTCCTTAGTTTCAACTTTAGGTTTTTCTGCTGATGATTTTTCTTCAGTTTTTGCACTAGAACTATCACCTGACGTTGATGTAGGTGCAGAAGTAGGTGCAGAAGTAGGTGCGCCAATTGGTTTTGATTTAGTATCGCTTTTGGTAGTTACAGTATGAGAATTAAAGGTTCTAGTTGGAGAAAATTCTCCAAATTTATGTCCAATCATATTCTCATTAACACTGACAGGAATAAATTTGTTTCCGTTATAAACACCAAAAGTTAAACCAACAAATTCAGGAAGTATTGTTGATCTTCTTGTCCATATTTTTATGACTTGACTGGTTTTTCCAGATTTTCTTACATCCTCAGCCTTTTTTAAAAGGTAGTCTTCATAAAATGGTCCTTTCCATGTTGATCTTGACATTTATTTATTTCTCCTTGATCTAATTATAAATTTATTACTACTTTTATTTTTTCTAGTTTTATAACCTTTAGTAGGTTTACCCCATGGTGTAGATGGATGTCTGCCACCTGAAGTTCTTCCTTCACAACCCCCATGCGGATGATCTATAGGATTCATTGCAACCCCTCTAACCTTTGGCCTGAAACCTAACCATCTTTTTCTTCCTGCGCTTCCAATTTTAATATTTTTATTATCAAGATTAGAAACTGTTCCGATTGTTGCAAAACAATTTTCATTAAGATTTCTAATTTCACCTGAATTAAGTTTTATAATTGCTTTCCCTGAGTCAATTGCAAGTAAATTTACTGATGATCCAGCTGATCTAGCTAATTGACCACCTTTACCAGGTTTCATTTCAATATTATGTATAACAGTACCAACAGGAATATTTTTTAAAGGCATTGAATTCCCAATTCTTATATCCACTTTTTCTCCAGATTGAACTTTGTCACCAATCTTTAGTTTATCAGGAGCAACAATATATGATTTTGTTTTATCATCATATTCAATTAAAGCAATATAAGCAGTTCGAATAGGATCGTATTCTAATCTAATAACTGTTGCTAAAACATCAAATTTATTTCTTTTAAAATCTATAATTCTATACTTTTTTTTATGACCGCCTCCTCTATGTCTTGAAGTTATTCTGCCTGAATTATTTCTTCCAGCTTTTGAAATGTATTTTTTTGTTAATGATTTTTCAGAAGAACCTTTCCATAAATTTGCTTTATCTGTCAAAACAGCATGTCTTCTTGTCGATGTATATGGTTTAAAATTTTTCATTCTTTTAAATTCCAGTCGTTATATCAATTTTTTGCCCTTTTTCTAATGAAATAATTGCTTTTTTAAAATTTTTTCTTTTCCCTTGCTTTCCTTTAAACCTTTTTTTTTTTCCTTTCGATATAATAATATTTATTTTTTTCACATTAACTTTAAAAAGATTTTCAATTGTATTTTTTAAAACATTTTTATTAGTATCCATTGGTACAAAAAAAACTACTTGAGAATTATTAGATAGCATTGTTGCTTTCTCAGTTATTACTGGTTTTTCAATTAAATCGTAAAATTTAATTAATGGTTCGTCTTTTTTATCTAAATTTTTCTTTTTTAAAATCATGTTAATTTTTTTTCAACCTCTATTAATGCATCTTTTGAAATTATAAGATTTTTGAATTTTAAAATATCATAAACATTCATTCCTACTACTGGTAATAAATGAATATTATTTATATTTGCAATTGATTGTTTAAAGCTTTTTAAATCTTTACTATTATCAACAATTAAAGCTGAGTTTATACTCAGTTTCTTTAATTTTTTTGAAATTTCCTTAGTTGAAGGATTCTTTAAAACTAAATTATCAACAATAATAATCTTTTTTTCTTTTTCTTTAACTGATAATGCTGTCTTTAAACCAAGTTTTCTTATTTTTTTTGGAAGTTTCTTCTTATGATCTCTTATTACTGGTCCATGTGTAACTCCACCACCTCTTAAAATATTAGTTTTAAGATTACCTCTTCGAGCTCTGCCAGTACCTTTTTGTTTAAATGCTTTTGCTGTAGTACCTGTAACTTCTGAACGCTGTTTAACCTTATGAGAACCCTGTCTTCGATTTGATAATTGCCAATTTACAACATCTTGAAGAATATCCTTCCTAATTGGGAGTGAAAAAATATTTTTATTCAATTCAACAGTACCAACTTTTTTAGAATCTAAATTTACAATATTATGCTTCATAATTATTTTTTAACCTCCTCTTTTTTTACATCTTTATCTTTTTTTTCTTTATTATCCTTGCTTTCATCGCCTTTATTTTTTTTTGCTGAAACTTCCTCTATAACCTCTTCTTTTTGTTTAGCAATCAATCTTTTTGGTTTTATAGCGTCTCTAATAGTTAGTAATGTACCTTTTGATCCAGGAACTGCTCCTTTAATCAATATTAAACCATCTTCATTATTAATTTCTACAACTTCAAGATTATGAACTGTAACCCTTGAAGCTCCCATTTGACCAGCCATTTTTTTTCCTTTAAACGTACGTCCTGGATCTTGACATTGACCAGTAGAACCGTGACTTCTATGTGAAATAGATACACCATGTGAAGCTCTTAATCCACTAAAATTATGTCTTTTCATTGGCCCTGCAAAACCTTTGCCTAATGATTTACTTATTACATCAACATATTGTCCCACTTTAAAAAATGTAGCATCTAGTTTATCACCAACATTTTGATTTTGATCATTACTAACTTTAAATTCTAAAATCTTTTTTTTTGGTTCGATTTTTAATTTAGAAAAATAATTTCTAATAGGTTTACTTATTTTTTTAATTTTTACTTTACCAGAGGCGACCTGAACATGTTTTATATTACTAGAGACATTTTCTTTCACTTTAGTAATATAATTATTTTCAATACCTAAAAGAGTTACCGGTATATTTGATCCATCATCTCTAAAAAATCTTGTCATTCCTATTTTTTTTGCAATTAATCCTATTCTCATTTTATTATCCTTTTTTTTTAAGTTTTAATTTCAACATCAACCCCAGATGAAATATCTAAATTCATTAAAGCATCAACAGTTTGAGGTGTTGGATCAATAATATCAATCAAACGTTTATGAGTTCTCATTTCAAACTGCTCTCTAGATTTTTTATCTACATGGGGTGATCTTAAAACTGTAAATTTATTTTTTTTTGTTGGTAATGGAATTGGTCCAATAATTTTTGCTCCAGTTTTTTGAGCAGTATTTACAATTTCTACAGTTGATTGATCCAATAATTTATGGTCATATGCTTTTAATCTAATTCTAATATTTTGCTTAACCATTTTTTTCACCATCAGTTGAATTTATTTTTCCAGATTTAATATCTTCAGCAACATTTTGAGGTACTTGAGCATAATGATCGAATTGCATAGTAAATTGAGCTCTTCCTTGACTCATAGAACGTAAATTATTTACATAACCAAACATATTAGCTAAAGGAACTTTTGCCTTAAAAACTCTTGCATTTCCTCTTTGCTCCATTTGGCCAACTTGCCCTCTTCTAGAATTTAGATCGCCAATTATATCTCCCATATAATCTTCTGGTGTAACTACCTCAACTCTCATCACTGGCTCTAATAATTTTAAAGTCGCTCTTGTACAAGCTTCTTTGAAACATTGTCTTGAAGCTAGCTCAAAAGCTAAAACACTTGAATCAACATCGTGATGTAAACCATCGAGAATTGTAACTTTGTAATCAATTATAGGAAAACCAGCTAAAATTCCTGAATCTGAAATTGTTTCAATACCTTTCTCAACACCAGGAATAAATTCTTTTGGTATTGATCCGCCTTTAATTTTACTTTCAACCTCTCTACCTTTTCCTGGTTCTTGTGGTTCAACAAGTAATTTAACTTTAGCGAACTGGCCTGCACCACCACTTTGTTTTTTGTGTGTATAATCAAATTCTCCCGAATTTTGTATAGTTTCTCTGTAAGCTACTTGAGGTGCACCTATATTTGCTTCAACTTTAAATTCTCTTTTCATTCTATCAACGATAATATCTAAATGGAGTTCACCCATACCTTTTAAAATAGTTTGGCCTGATTCTTCATCTGAAGTTACTCTGAATGATGGGTCTTCTTTAGCTAAACGACCTAGTGCCTCACCCATCTTTTCTTGGTCAGCTTTTGTTTT
>CAYOOR010000105.1:0-6164 GCA_964405695.1 uncultured Alphaproteobacteria bacterium | reverse complement strand
TGTTTTGGTTACACCAACTTCAAATAACCAAACTGAAAGTGTTGATAACGTAAGTAAAAGAGGAAGTCCTGAAGCATATCCTAAAAGCATTATTACCAACAATTTTTTATTAGTATAAATAGAAAAATTTTTTAATTGTTTAGATAAGATCATTTTAATTCTTTACTTATCAAATTTTTAAGATCGGTTTCTGGTTTAGCTCCAAAATGACTAATTATTTCACCTGCAACTATTGATGCAATATTTCCGCTTTCTAATATTGAAAATTTTTTAGAAATTCCATACAAAAAACCAGCTGCAAATAAATCCCCTGCACCTGTTGTATCTGTAACTTTACCAAAAATTTTAGGTTTTATTTCAATAACTTCTTTATTATTATAAATTTTTGCTCCTTTTTTACCTCTCGTAAGAGCAGCAATTTCTGTGATACTTGATATTTCCTTAGCACTTTCATCAAAATTATCTATTTCATACAATTTTTTTATTTCCTCTTCATTAGCAAATAAAATATCTATATGTTTTTTTATTAATTCTTTAAATTCACTTCTATGTCTTTCAACACAAAAAGGATCTGATAATGTTAAAGAAACTTTATTACCAGATTTATGTGCAATTTCAGCAGCTTTTATCAAACTTTCTTTTGCTAATTGTTCTTCCCAGCAATAACCTTCAAGATAAATAATTTTTGAATTTTGAACTAACTTTTCATTAATGTCTTCAGGATTTAAAAGTGAACAAGCGCCAATATAGGTATTCATAGTTCTTTGTGCATCTGGAGTCACAAAAATAAAACATCTTGCAGTTCCGGGGCCTTCTGAAATAGGTTGGGTATCATAAAATACATTATTAATAGATAAACTTTTAGAAAATGATTTTCCTAAATTATCATTTTTTATTTTTCCAATAAAAGCAGGTTTCCCAGATAGGAGTGCAAATCCAACCGTTGAATTTGCAACAGAACCTCCTGCAATTTCTAAACCTTTTTTTAAAGATGTATAAATTTCTTGAGCTTTGTTTTCATCTATCAATGTCATTACACCCTTTTCAAGATTATTTTTTTTTATAAATGATTCATCAACTTTATATAAAACATCTACAACTGAATTGCCAATGCCTAAAAGATCAAATTGTTGCATTTTTTCTTCTCAAAAGTTTGTTATTAAATAAACATAAATCATTTACGACACAATTATTACATTCAGGATTCCTTGCTTTACAAACATATCTTCCATGTAGAATTAATAAATGGTGGGCATTTTTTTTATATTTTTTTGGAACAATTTTTTCTAATCCCAATTCTACATCTATAGGTTTTTTACCTTGAGCTAGTTTTGTTCTATTAGATACTCTAAAAATATGAGTATCAACCGCAATTGTAGATTTATTAAAAGCAATATTAAGTACAACATTAGCTGTTTTTCTTCCTACTCCCGGTAAAGAAACCAATTGCTCTCTAGTAGCTGGAATTTTTCCTTTATATTCTTTTAATAATATTTTACTTAAATTAATAATATTTTTTGCTTTCGAATTGTATAAACCAATTGTTTTAATTAATGATTTTAATTTACTTAAACCTAAATCTATAACATCTTTAGGATTATTAACTAATAAAAAAAGTTTTTTTGTTGCTTTGTTTACACCTTTATCAGTTGATTGAGCTGATAAAACAACTGCAAGTAATAAAGTAAAATTATTCGTATATTTTAAATCTGACTTTGGATCTGGAATTTTTTTTGAAAGTCTCTGAAAAAAAGTATTTATATTTTTTTGTTTCATATTTTTTTACAAATAATAAATATGATTAGCATTTATTTAATCTTAAAGTATATTAAGCTAAATTTTTTTTTATATATAAATGTTCAATAGAAATAATCTTCACCAAATAATTTTATATCCACATAGAAGTTTAAATAAAATTGGTTTTTTAATTTTAATGTTTTTTCTAACATTTTTTAGTTTTTTTGCCGGAATAATGTTTATATCAATTGGTGCCTGGCCTGTTTTCGGATTTTTTGGTTTAGATGTACTATTAATTTATATTTTTTTTAAAATAAATTTTAATAGTGGAAAAAAAAAAGAAATTATAATTTTAAAAAAAAATGAATTAATAATAAAAATTTATAATTCAAAAATAATAAAAAAAATATATAAATTTAATCCTAATTGGTTAAAGATCAATTTAATAAAATTAAAAAATAAAAATAGCACACTACAAATATCTTCTAAAAATAAATCAATAATTATTGGATCTTTTTTAATTCATCAGGAAAAAATCAATGTTGTTAAATCATTAAGTAAAGCATTAAAAAAAAATAATTTTAACTACACAAAAATAAATGTCACAAATTAATAAAAATACATTAAGTTTTTTATTACTTTTTTTTTTAGGATTAATTTGGGGGAGTTCTTTTTTATTTATTAAATTTACTGTTCTATCAATGAAACCTTTAACTGCAGTTTTATTAAGAATGTCAGTTGCATCCTTTTGTTTATTTCTTTTTTTTAAAATAAAAAAATTAAATTTACCAATAAAAAAAGATTTTTTTAATTATTTTGTAATTGCTATATTTGGAAATGTATTTCCTTTTTTTTTAGTGAGTTGGGCTGAAATTTCGATTAATACAAATGTAACAGGTATAATTATGGGATTAATGCCAATTACTACAGTCTTTTTAGCTTATTTTTTTGTAAAAGAAGAAAAAATAAATCTTAATACTTTTTTAGGAATTTTTCTTGGATTTGGTGGCTTATATTTTTTATTAGGGATATCAAAAGGAACAAATACAAATTTAGAATCCCAATTTGCTGTTATTATAGGCTCAATTAGTTTTGCTATTGCAACAATTTATACAAGAAGAATACCAAATTTTAATCCTTTATTTATATTAACTGGATCAACATATTTAGCTTTTTTTATTTTAATACCTTTAGTTTTAATTTTTGATGACCCTTCAAATATAACAGCAACACATGAGGGTGTATTTTTTGGTATAGTTTTAGGAATTTTAAATACTGCTATTGGTGGTTTAATTTTTTTTAAACTAATAAAAATTTCAGGTGCTGCTTTTACCTCAACAGTTAATTTTATTACTCCATTTGTTGCTATAATTTGGGGGTATATTTTTTTAAATGAAACTCTAAGTTCAAATCAAATTTTAAGCTTTTTACTTATTTTAACTGGTATTTATTTAGTTAAAAAATCAACTAATACCTAAAACATCAGACATTTTAAACAATCCTTTGTTTTTTTTAAATAACCATATGGCTGCTTTAATTGCTCCTATTGCATAAATGGAACGATCTAAACCTCTATGTTTTAATTCAATTTCTTCTTTTTTGTTATTAAAAATTACAGAATGATCACCAACAATATTACCTTTTCTTTCACAATAAAAATTAATTTTTCCAGATTGTTTTTTTCTAATTTTATTAGGTTTTAAATTAGATTTCTTTAACAAATTTAAATTTTTAACTTTACTAACAGCATCTCCTAAAGCAAGGGCTGTGCCTGATGGTGCGTCTTTTTTATGCTTATGATGAATATCTAAAATTTCAATAGAAGTTTCTTTATTAAATAAAATATTTGAAGCTTGTTTTACAAGTTCAATTAATAAATTTACTCCGATACTCATATTAGGAGCATAAATAATTGGAATTTTTTTTGATACTTTTTTTATTTTGATTAGTTGGTTCGAATTTAATCATGTTGTTACAATCACTTATTTTTTTTTTAATTTTTCAGCATACTTCAATGTTTCCAAAGTACTTTTAGGTGAAGAAAAATCTATAATTGTATTTGCTACGTTTAAATATTTTTCTTTATTATGTTCTATTTTAATATTATTTATTTTTTTATTTAAAAAAATAGAATTTTTATTCTCAATAATTGATACTAAATTAATATTTTTAAAATTTTTAGTTTCTTCAATAATCTGTTGACCCATACGTCCAGCACCGCCCACTATTGCAAGTTTAATTTGTTTCATAATCTAATTATATATTATTTTTTATTCCAAAGATCCTTTAATCTAGTAAAAAAATTTTCAGATTGTGGACTTACGCCTTTTTTATTTTTATCACTTTCAAATTTTTTTAGCAAATCTTTTTGATTTAATGATAAATTCACAGGAGTTTCAACGAAAGCTTCTAAAAATAAATCTCCGCTATTATTTTGCTTTACTATTGGCATTCCCTTATTAGACAATCTAAAATTATCACCTGACTGCGTTCCTGAAGGAATTTTAACTTTTACTAATGATCCATCTAAAGTTGGTACTTCAATATTTCCCCCTAAAGTAGCAATTGTCATTGGGATTGGTGCTTTACAATACAAATTTTCAGAATCTCTTTTAAATATTGAGTGAATTTTTTCTTTTATAAAAATATAAAGATCCCCTGCAGGTCCACCTCTGTATCCCGCCTCACCTTCTCCAGATAATCTGATTCTAGTTCCATCTTCAATACCCGCTGGTATTTCTACTGACAAACTTTTTTTTTTATCTACTCTTCCTGTACCACTACAATCATTACAAGGATTTTTAATTATCTGACCAGCTCCTCTACAATCTGGACAAGTTTGTTGAATCGTGAAAAAACCTTGCGATGCTCTAACGGCTCCATGTCCTTCACAAGTAGGGCATGTTTCTGGTTTCGAACCTGCTTCATAACCTTTACCCTCACAATTTTTACATTTGATTTTATTTGGAACATGTATCACAATTTTTTTTCCTGAAAAAATTTCTTCTAAAGAAACTTCCATATCATATCTTAAATCTGAACCATATTCTTGGGTATTAGTTCTATTTCTACTTCTTTTTTGTCCCCCACCAAAAATATTTCCTATATCATCATCAAATCCTCCAAACATTACCTCAAAAATATCTGAAAAACTACCTTCACTAAAATTAAAACCTTGAGATCCAGGCCCTCCGTTTTCAAATGCTTTATGACCAAATTGATCATATTGGGCTTTTTTTTCTTGGTCTTTTAAAACATAATAAGCTTCATTAATTTTTTTAAATTTTTTTTCTGCTGTTTTATCCCCTTTATTTCTATCAGGATGATATTTCATTGCTTTTTTTCTATAAGCTTGTTTAATATCATCTTCACTTGAGGAATTAGTAACACCTAATATTTCATAATAATCTTCTTTTGACATGATTAAAGATATAAGAACTTATTGCTAAAAAAATAAGAGTTAAGCCGATTTTTTATTATCTTTTTTTTTTACTTCTTCAAATTCAGCATCAACAACTTTTTCATCTTTTTTTCCACTAGAAGCTTTATCATTTCTTTGTGGCTTAGTACTTTTTTGCTGTTGCTGTTTTTGTGCTTCTTGTTGTGCTTCTTTATAAATTATTTCACCTAATTTCATTGAAGCTTGTGTTAATGCATCTATTTTAGCTTTTAATTCTTCTTTATTATCACTATCTTTAATTTTTTTAAGAGCCTCTAAGCTATTTTCAATTTTTTTCTTTTCTTCTGAACTAATTTTAGATCCATGTTCCTTTAAACTCTTTTCTGTTGCATGAATCAAAGAATCTGCTTGATTTTTTAACTCCACTACTTCTTTCTTTTTTTTATCTGTCTCAGCATGTTTTTCAGCATCTTTAACCATTTTTTCTATTTCTTCTTCTGAAAGACCTCCAGAATCTTTAATAGTTATTTTTTGTTCCTTGTTAGTTCCTTTATCCTTAGCAGAAACATTTAAAATGCTGTTTGCATCAATATCAAAAGTAACTTCGATTTGAGGCAGGCCTCTTGGTGCGGGAGGGATACTTTCTAAATTAAATTGACCTAAAATTTTATTATCACCGGCCATTTCTCTTTCACCTTGAAAAACTCTTATTGTTACTGCCGATTGATTATCTTCAGCAGTTGAAAATACCTGGCTTTTTTTTGTTGGAATAGTTGTATTTTTATCAATTAATTTAGTAAAAACTCCACCTAAAGTTTCGATACCTAAGGTTAACGGAGTAACATCAAGTAACAATACATCTTTTACATCACCTTGAAGTACACCTGCTTGAATTGCTGCTCCAGTTGCTACAACTTCATCTGGATTAACACCTTTATTAGGTTCTTTTCCAAAAATTTTTTTAACAGTCTCTATTACTTTTGGCATTCTAGTCATCCCACCAACAAGAATAACATTTTTAATATCA
>CAYOOR010000104.1:0-6200 GCA_964405695.1 uncultured Alphaproteobacteria bacterium | reverse complement strand
CAAAATTTATTTTTTTTTTTTTTTTAAATTTTTTTATTGAATTAAAATTGTTTTTATTTAATTTTTTACATTATGCTTTTTCCTTTTTTCCTGCATTACCAGGAAAACAAATTAATTTTTTACATAAAGGAGATTTAGATATTGCCCAACACAACGCATGCTCTCTACCACCTGATCCTAAAATTAAAACTTTCAATTGATTTATTTTTATATTTTATTTTTTTTTATTATATTTATCATAATTATAAATAATATGACTGACAATAAATTAATAGATGAATTGAATAATGATAATATTCCAATATTTAATGTTTCAGAATTAACTAATGAAATACGAGATTTATTAGAGAATAAATATCCTTATGTAAAAATTAAAGGAGAAATTTCAGGAGTTACGCAAGCTAAAAGTGGTCATGTTTATTTAAAATTAAAAGATGAAAAAAATAATATTAAAGGAGTTATTTGGGCAGGTATATTAAGTAATTTACTTATTCAACCAAAAGATGGAGATGAGGTTATTTGTTCAGGAAGAATCACAACTTATACGGGATTTACTTCTGAATATCAATTAAATATAGAATCAATATCTTATGAAGGTGAAGGACAGCTTTTAAAAAAAAAGGAAGAAATTAGAGTCAAATTAGAAAAAGAAGGACTATTTAAGGGAAAATATAAAAAAGAAATTCCTTTTATTCCAAAAATGATAGGAGTAATAACTTCAAAATCAGGGGCAGTTTTACATGAAATGGAAAAAATTATTAATGAAAGATTTTCAGTTAATAGAAGTTTATATCCAGTAACGGTTCAAGGTAAAGCAGCAGTAAAAGAAATTACTTCAGCTATTGAGTTTTTTAATAATACAAAAATTGAAGGTATAAAGGCAGACGTTTTAATTATAGCAAGAGGCGGAGGTAGTATAGAGGATCTTTGGTGTTTTAATGATGAAGAACTATGTAGGTCAATTTTTAATTCAAAAATACCTATTATTTCTGCTATTGGACACGAACCTGATACAACTCTAGTAGATTATGTTGCTGATTATAGAGCAGCTACCCCATCTGAAGCTGCTGTAAAAGTTGTTCCAGTACGTAAAGAATTAATAAATAAATTGAATAAAAATTTTGAAAGATTTCAAAAAGCATTATTTAATTTTTTTAAATAAAAAAGTTTAAATTTGGATCATATTTTTAATAATTTACCAACACCAAATCAAATATATTTTCAAAAAAAAAAAGAATATATTCAAATTATGAAAAGATTTAATAGTATTGCAAAAGTATTTATTACATTTAAAGAAAAGGAATTAAAAAATTTATCTAAACTTCTTGAGGTAGTTTCTCCAAAAAATATTCTTAAAAGAGGTTATACATATGTAAAAGATTTAAAAAATGATACTTATATAAAAAGTATTAATAAAATTAAAGATAAAACAAATATAAAAATCAGATTTCATGATGGAATTATTCAAGCAATCACAAAAAAAAAATAGTTTTTTTTTATTTCTATTTTTTCTTTTTTTTACTTTCAACACTTCATTAGCTAAAGTTTTTTCAGATAATTTGGAGTTAAATGGTCATTTTACACAAGGTGGGCTTTTATTCGGAAAAACTAAATCTAAAAATAAAGTTTATTTTAAAAATAAAAATATTTTTGTAACCGATAATGGGGATTTTGTATTACCTATAGGAAGAGACGAAAAATTAGAAAATATAATTATTATTGAAGGTTTAGATAAAAAAGAAACTCATAAAATTAAAATTTCTAAGAGAAAATATAAAATTCAAAGAATTGATGGTCTGCCAAAAAATAAAGTTACCCCTAATAAAGAAGAAATGAAGAGAATAAAAAAAGAATCTATAAAAATTAAAAAATCAAAAAGTATATTTCTAAAAAAAACTTTTTATAAAAGTGGATTTATTTGGCCTGTTAAAGGAATAATAACTGGAAAGTATGGAAATCAAAGAATTTTAAATGGTAAACCAAGAAGACCACATTATGGATTAGATATAGCTGCTTCATTAGGAACAAAAATTATTTCACCTTCGGATGCTAAGGTTGTGTTAATTTTAGAAGATAGTTTTTTTAATGGAAAAATGATAATTTTAAATCTTGGATTGGGTTTAAATTCAATTTATTCTCATTTAAAAAAAATTTATGTAAAAGAAGGAGAAACAATTAAAAAGGGAGATTATATAGGGGAGGTGGGTAGTACCGGAAGGTCAACCGGCCCTCATTTAGATTGGAGAATTAATGTTTATAATATTGCTGTAGACCCTGAATTATTACTATTAAATCAACCTCAATTTTAGTTTACCACCTTTTATGAAGCCATAACCATTGTCCAGGGTTTTTTCTAATCCATTTTTCTATTATTAAATTAACTTCGGTCATTATTTCTAATTTCGATTTTTTTATTCCATTTTTAGTAATTTTCATAGGTTCATGAAAAGTTATTTTAAAATTTGTTTTTTTTAATCTTTCTACCTCTACCGGTATTACTAAAGTTTTAATTTTAAGACAAAGTTGTGCTAATGCGTCAGAGGTCATGGCTGGTTTATTAAAAAAAGGTACTTCAATTCCATCATTCATTTTTTGATCTATTACTAAACCTATACTTATTCTTTTTCTAAGTGAACGTATTAGTTCTTTTGCTCCCTCTTTACCTTTTGGAGCCATTGGTAAATTAGATCTTAAAAATTTTATTAGATAATTCACGATAGGATTGTTTGGTTCTCTAAAAATAGATAAAACTGGAACGCCATTATTTATAGCAGCTATGGGAGAAATTTCCCAATTTGCTAAATGTGCAGAAAAGAAAATTGCAGGTATTTTAGTTTTTTTAATTAGTGATAAATTTTTTTTTCCATATATTTTTATTTTATTTTCATTTTCAGGTACTAATTTTTTTAAATGAGGGTATTCTCCAAATACTCTTCCTAAATTTTCCCACATATTTTTTATAATTTTTGAAATTTCATTTTCACTTTTTTCAGGCATTACAGTTTTAATATTTTTATATGCTTTTTTTGAAATGCCAAGTTTAGGACCAATAAAAGATGAAATCTTACCCATTAAAAATGAAGAAAAACTAATAGGTAAAATTTTTAAAAAAAGAAAAATTAATAAAAGAAAGAAACCTTCAATTAAATAAATGATATTTTTTTTTAACTTATACAATTTTTTTTTTCTTTAAAATTTTGATTAAATTATTTTTATTTTTTAGTTCTATTTTCAAGTCTACAAAAAAAATTTTATTTCTTTGTTTTATATTTATTCTTTGTTTATCTTTGAAGGTTGTAACTAAAATAGATTTTTCTTTTTTTGCATAATTAATAAGTTTTTTAATTTCTTTTTCTTTATAAAAATAATGATCAGGGAATGGGAAAAATTTTATAACATTCAATTTTTTTTTAGTTAATGAAGAATGAAATTTTTCAGGTCTACCTATTCCAGAAAAAGCAATTATTCTTTTATTTTTTAAATAATTAAAATTTTTTATTTCAGGATTTGCATGAATTATAGGAATTTTTTTTTGAACTTTTTTTTTTATATTATATTTATCTTCATTAAATATTATCATTAAGTCCGATTTGTCTATTCTTGATTCTAAAGTTTCTCTTAAAGGACCCGAAGGTATTAATAAGCCGTTACCAACTCCAAATATACCATCTATAATTATTACTTTAAGATCTTGATAAAGAGTTTGGTTTTGCAATCCATCATCAAGAATAATTATATCAGCTCCATTTAGTGTTGCCATTAAAGCCCCTTCAAATTTATTTTTTGATATCCAAGTATTAGTTTCTTTTGCTAAAAGTAAAGCTTCATCACCAACATCTTTAGCTGAATGTTTTTTAATATTTACCTTAATAGGACCATTTAATTTTCCAAGATAACCTCTAGATACAATATGTACATTTATTTTTTTTTTTTTTAAAATTTTTGTTAAATATATTACAAATGGTGTTTTTCCAGCCCCTCCTATGTTTACATTTCCTATACAAATTACAGGTACGCCTACTTTGTTAGTTTTTTTTATTTTTTGATTTATTTTAAAAAAAAGGAAATATATAAAACTAAATGGTAATAAAATAAGAATTATAATTTGTTCAAAGAAATTATTATTTTTTTTCCAAAAATTTGGATAGCCTGATTTAAATAATATTAAAAATTTTTGTAACAATTTATTTTAATTATTTTTTTTTAATTACAGTATTTATCTGCTTGTTTTGTTAATTTTAAAAGATTTTTTTCTAATTTTTTAGATATTTTTAAATCTTCTTTATAAGAAATTCTTTTTTGTACTTTAATAGGTTTTCCCCAAATAAAACATCCTTTACCAAATGGTAATGCAAGTAAAAATTTATCCCAACTATTTAAGAAAATTTTGTTTTTTACAGAATAAGCTAAAGGAACTATTTTATAACCAGTTAAACTTGCAATTTTAACTATTGATGAATTAATTTTCATTCTAGGTCCTCTTGGGCCATCTGGTGTCATTCCAATAGAAATTCCTGATTTAAGTGATTTTATTATATTTCTAATTGCCTCTGATCCTCCTTTTGAAGATGAGCCAGTAATAGTTTCTATATCAAAGTATTTTACTGTTTTTGAAAGTAATTGACCATCTGAATGAGAACTTATTAAAACATTAATTTTTTTTTTTTCGTTCCAACTAATAGGCATCATTAATAGTCTTCCATGCCAAAAACAAAGAATAAATGGTTCGTTTTTTTTCCACAAATTCTCTACAAAATTTTTATTTATAAATGACCATTTGTTAGTTATAGAAACAAATTTTATATATCTTGAACCAATCCAACATATAATTCTATATGCTAATTTTGTTTTTAGAATTTTCTTATAATTTAGCACTTAATTTAGATTAATTTTTTTTTTTAATATAGTCTTTTATTTTTACAATTTTATTAATATCTTGTTTTTGGCTTGCAAATTGTATTTTATATAATTTTGAATATAAACCTTTATTTTTCATTAGACTTTTATGATTTCCACTTTCTACAACTTTTCCATTATCAATAACATAAATTAAATCAGCGTCTAGAATTGTTGATAATCTATGGGCAATTACTAGTGTTGTTTTGTTTTTCATTAATTTTTTTAGACTTTTTTGAATATCTCTTTCAGAACTAGAATCCAATGATGATGTTGCTTCATCTAATAATAAAATTGGTGCATCTTTTAAAATAGCTCTTGCTATTGCTATTTTTTGTCTTTGTCCTCCAGATAATTGTATTCCATGCTCTCCAACCAGTGATTTATAATTATTTTTAAAATTTGAAATAAAATTATGTGCGTCAGCTTTTTTTGCAGCTTCTATTAATTGTTTTTCTGAACAATTTGGATTTCCATATGCAATGTTAGATCTAATTGTATCATCAAATAAAGTAACTTCTTGACTAACTAAGGCAATCTTTTCTCTTAAAGATTGAATTTTATATTTTTTAATATTATTCTTTTCAATTAAAATTTGACCGTTTTGTATATCATAAAATCTTGGTATTAGGTTTAAAATGGTAGATTTTCCTGCTCCGGTTTTTCCAACTAAAGCTACTGTTTTGCCGCCAGGAATTTTTAAATTTATTTCTTTTAAAGCATGAGTCATTTTTGACCCATATGAAAATTTTACTTTTTTAAATTCTATTTCACCTTTTTTATGAATATAATTTTTTGCATTTGAACTATCTATAATTTCAGGTTTTTGATCGAGTAAATTAAATATTCTATCAGCAGCAGCTAGTCCATCTTGAATATTTACATTAAAATTTGCTAGTCTTTTTAATGGTTGATATGCCATTAATAAAGCCGTTATGAATGAAAAAAAAGTACCAGGAGTTGTAGCACCACTTATTACTTTTGATCCTCCATAAAAAATAACTAAAGCTATCGCAATTCCACCTAAAGATTCAAGAATCGGTCTTGTTCTTGATCTAACTCTTACAGATTTATAAATTAAATTAAACAAATCTTCCACAATTTTTTTTGCTCTTTTTTTTTCAAAATTTTGCATTGTGTATGCTTTAACATATCTTGCACTTTGAAAGATTTGACTTAATAAACTTGCAAATGAACCTATTTCAGTTTGTGTTGAAGTTGATATTTTTCTTATTTTTCTTCCAATATAAAGTATTGGAAGAACAGCAGCTGGAAAAACAAAAAAAGCAATTATTGCTAAAAAC
>CAYOOR010000103.1:0-7547 GCA_964405695.1 uncultured Alphaproteobacteria bacterium | reverse complement strand
TTTTATTTCTAAATGATTATTATTATATTTATCAAAATTCCAATTTTTAGGAGCTTCTTTATCCCAGATAAGTAAACCTCCATTATTTTTATTTAAATTTGCTTTGTCAGGAGTAATCCAAAAATTTACATTTATTGCTGCAAAATCAGCATGTATTTTAATGCCCTTCATTTGATTATTACATTTAAAAGCCCAAGCTTTAGTAAGTGGAAAATTTTTAAAAATTTTTGGAAAATAATTTTTTATTTCTTCACTTAATTCTAATAATAATGGTGCATTAAATCCATTTTCTATAAAAGAACCTATATATCCATTTTTATAATCAAATTCATTCCATATAGAATTTGTTAAACAATAATTATAAAGTTTTTCTAAAACATCATTTTTTAAAAAATTATCTATTACCATGTACATGAATTTTTTTTTTGAATTTTTTATTATTATTTTTTTTTCATCATTAATTAATTTTTTTTCCATTATATCTGGTGGTTGATAATAGATCAGATTATTAAAAGTTGGCCCTAAAATATTTGTGAATTTTTCTGTTAGAGTAAAAATATCTGTTGGATTGGCATTTTTTGGCAGTGCTTTATAAACTAATTTATATTTTTTTAAAATTAATTTAAATTTACTTAAAATTAATTTTTTTTTTAAAAGATAATTTATTTGCTCAATATCATGCTTTAATTTATTTTTTGATACTTCATATCTAAATCCTTTAATAACTTTTTTTTTAAATTTTTCATTACTTAAAATTTTTTTTGAATTTACAAAATTTTTCATTTTATTTATTAACAATATTTTTTTTTATCTTCCTTTATATGGTTTAATACCAGTTTCAGGTATAAATAAATCTTTAGAAGGTTTTTTATTTTCGTAGAAAATATCAATAGGTATTCCCCCTCTTGGATACCAATAGCCAGATATTCTTAACCATTTTGGCTTTATTGATTTTAAAATTTTATCGGCAATGAAAATCGTACAGTTTTCATGAAAACATTGAAAATTTCTAAATGAATGCATAAAAAATTTAAAAGATTTACTCTCAACTAAAAATTTGTTTGGTTGATAATCTATAATAAATTTTGCAAAATCTGGCTGCCTGGTAATTGGACATAAAGATGTAAATTCAGTTATGGTTAATCTAACTAAATAATCTTTTTTATAATTTTTATTTGGAATTGGATCCAGTTTACATTTATTAGGATTATTTGGAATATTTTTTTTCTTACCTAAATAATTTAATTTTGATTTAATCATATTCGTTTAGCCTCATATTTTAGGTAATTTTTGTAAAAAATATCAAATTTATTTTTTTTAATAGATTCTCTAATTCTAATCATTAGATTTTGATAATAAAAAATATTGTGCCAAGTTAGAATCATTAATCCTAAAATTTCATTACATTTAAATAAATGATGAACATAGGCTTTCGAATATTTATTGCTTGCAGGACAATTAAGTTTTTTATCTAACAGATTTTTATCTTTTTTATATTTCGAGTTTTTAATGTTTATAATACCAGTAGTTGTAAACGCTAAACCAGTTCTTCCTTATCTTGTTGGCAAAACACAATCAAACATATCTATTCCTTTAGCTACTGATTTTAAAATATCAGCAGGCATTCCAACTCCCATTAAATATCTTGGCTTATTACTTGGTAAATGTGGTACAGTTTTATTTAATATTCTTAACATCTCTTTCTGCCCTTCTCCAACTGATAATCCTCCTATAGCATAGCCATCGAAATTCATTTCTTTTAATTTCGAAGCACATTCTATTCTTAAATCTTCATATTTTGCACCTTGAACTATTCCAAATAATGCAGAGTTTTTTTTATTAAAAACTTTTTTACATCTTTTCGCCCATCTCAAAGTTAACCTTATTGATTCTTTAGCTTTTTTTTTTGAAATATCATAATCGGGGCAATCATCAAGAACCATTATTATATCACTACCTATATTTTGTTGAAATTTAATACATTTTTCCGGAGTTAAATAAAGCAGCTTACCATCAATATGTGATCTAAATTTTATACCTTTTTCTTCTATTTTTTTTAATTTTGCCAAAGACCATATTTGATATCCACCAGAATCTGTTAATATTGGTAAATTACAATTCATAAATTTATGCATCCCGCCGCAATTTTTTAGAATTTTTTCACCCGGCCTAAGCATTAAATGATAAGTATTGCATAATATAATTTGCGAGTTTGTTTGTTTTATATTATCCGGAAACATCGCTTTTACATTAGCAATAGTTCCCACTGGCATAAAAGCAGGTGTATCAATAATTCCTCTAGATGTGATTATTTTTCCGAGTCTAGCATCTTTGAATTCTTTAATTTTACGAAAATTAAATCTTGTTGCTTTCATATTTTAAAATATTATATTTTTGAAATGAGAAAATCTGTTGGTAAATAAATTTTATATATTTTCCATTTAAAATTTTGTAATTTCATATCAATTTTTATTGGGTATCCATCATGATTAAAATCTAGTCTAAAGGTATTAAAATTTATAAAAAAAGCATAATTTATTTTTTCACTTATTCTTTTAAAATTTGGACCTTCAAATTTAAATTCTTTTTTTTTTATTTCATTCATCTCTTTATTGTTTTTTTTTGGATCATCTATTTTTTTTTCAACCATATTTTTATATTTATTTGGATCATTTAATAAAAGCACCAGATTTTTTGGGCTTATTATTTCTTCTAAAATAAGTTCAATTAAATTGTTTCCTAATAAAGATCTTAATAATTGTTTTTCAATACTTTTTTCTTTTCCAATTTTTTCGTCAATTATAATTTCTAGATCTTTTTTAAAACCAGCTCTTAGTGTTTTCCAATTTATATTTTTTTCAAAAAATTCTATATCATATCTTTTTACTGCAACATAAAATTTATATATATTTATTAAAGGCCAACAAATATAAATAAAAGTCAGAAAAAATAAAATTATTAATATTCTTTTTTTCATTTATTAAAAACTAAATTGCTCTTTTAACACTTTTTTATCAAAGTTATGATCAGGATCAAATAATAATGATAATTTAATAGATCTGTCTTCTTTAATTTCTACTTTTTTTATATCTTTGATTTCTTTAAAATCAGCACTCACATTAACAGATCTTTTTTTATCATCTAGAATGATGAAAGTTACTTTACTTTTAGAGTTAATTAATGCTCCTCTCCAGCTTCTAGGTCTAAAAGGACTTATTGGTGTTAAAGCAAGCAATTCCGAATTCATAGGTATAATCTGCCCTCTTGCAGATAAATTATATGCTGTGCTACCTGCAGGTGTTGCTAATAATATCCCATCACATACAAGCTCTTTAATTCTAACAACATTATCAACTTTAACTTTAATTTTAGCCGCATGTCTTGAATTTCTTAAAAGAGCTACTTCATTAATCGCCATTGCTTCACTTTTTTTTCCATTTTTTTTTGTTGCGATCATTTTTAATAAATGCATTTCAGTTTTTTTTGCTTTTTCTAATCTTTTTTCTAAATCAATTTTTTTATATGTATTTGTTAAAAAACCATACTCTCCTCTATTAATACCAAATATTGGTTTTGAGTGTTTTATAGATTTGTGGAGTGCAGATAAAATTGTTCCATCTCCACCTACAGCTACAATTACGTCTGCTTTATTTATAGGATAATTTTTATATTTTTTTTTTAAATTTTTAAGAGCATCGTTTGCTTTTTTTGTTTCAGCTGAGAAAAAATTTATTTTAATTTTTTTTTGATTAAACATAAAAAATATATTTAACCTCCGGTAACATTCATAGTGCGTTCTAAGTTTTTGTTTTTATTTTCTTTTTTTATTTCAAATTCATGTGATTTTGGTTTTAAAAAAATAGATTTTAAAATTAAATTTTTCATAATTTTTTTATTTTCTAAAAGAGCTTTTTTAAGATCAATAAATTTATTATGACCAAGACATGAATAAATTTTTCCAGTACAAGTTAAACGCACTCTATTACAAGATTCACAGAAATTATTACTTAGAGGAGTTATAAAGCCAATTTTTTGATTAGAATCTTTTATTTTAAAATATTTTGATGGCCCTCCAGTATTTATATTTGAACTTTTCAAATGAAAATTTTTTTCTAAAAGTGTTTTTACTTTATTCAAAGGATAATATTGTTCTAATCTTGTATCATTATCCATGTCCATAGGCATAACTTCTATAAATGTAATATCAAAATTTTTTCTTAAACACCAATTAACTAATTTATTTAATTCATTAATATTAATTTTTTTTAAAGCAACAGTATTAATTTTAATTTTTAAGCCAATTTTTTTAGCAAGTTCTAACCCTTCTAAAACTTGTTCAAGATTACCGCCTCTTGTAATTTTCATATATTTTTTTGGATCTAAAGTATCTAAGGATACGTTAATTCTTTTTATGCCATTCTTTTTGATCATATTTGCATATTTAGATAATTGTGTTCCATTTGTAGTAAGCGTAAGTTCTTTAAGATTTGAATTATTTATTTTTTTTCCAAGATAATTTAAAATAACTGGCATACCTTTTTTTATTAAGGGCTCTCCACCTGTAATTCTTATTTTTTTTATTCCTAAATCTATAAAAGTAGAACAAATTTTATTTATTTCTTCAGAAGATAAAATTTCAGATTTAGGCAAAAAAGTCATTTTTTCTTTCATACAGTAAATGCATCTTAAATCACATCTATCAGTAACTGATATACGTAAGTAATTTATTTCTCTATTAAATGTATCTTTCATATTTTTAAATATTTTTTTTTTAATTTGTTCTAGTATAAATTAGATTTTAAAAATCATATACTTTATAATATATAAAAAAAAGACTTATTTTAGTGATTGAATTAACTAACATATTTAAGAATTCTTTTAATTTAATTTTTTCTTTTAATAAAGATTTAATTGAAATAATTTTTTTATCTTTAAAAGTATCTTTTTTTTCATTATCGTTTTCTTGTATTTTTGGACTTCCCTTAGGTGCTTTTTTAGCTGTTTCTAAATTTTTTGGTAGAGGGTTATTAGTTTTATTTTTTAATTCAATGATGGGATTACCACCAGTGTTTATCGGTTTAATTCTTTATGTTATTTTATCGGCTTCTGGTCCATTAGGGGCCTTACAATTACTATATACACCTAAAGCAATGATTATAGCTCAATTTTTTTTGATAATGCCTATTATTGTTTCTCTTACAAGGCAATCATTAGAAGAAATGATTGTTGAATATGATGATTTATTAAAATCTTTAAAAGCAAGTACAAAAGAAAGAATGTTGACTATATTATGGGATTCTAGGTATTCGTTATTAACTTGTGTTCTTGCTGGCCTTGGTCGTTCATTATCAGAAGTTGGAGCTATAATTATTGTTGGTGGGAACATTGCTTATGCAACTAGGGTTATGACAACAACTATAGCCTTAGAAACTTCAAAAGGTAATTTAGAAATAGCAATAGCTTTAGGTTTTGTTTTAATTTTTATTTCTTTTTTAATTAATTTATTAGCTTATTTATTAAATAATTTTGCTAAAAAGTTTTCTTATGACTAAAAATATTTTCAAACCACTTTATACTAATTTAAATTCATTGTTATCAATTAATTTTAATAATGTATCTTTAAAATTAAGTAACAAACCTTTATTTAATAATTTGTCATTTAAAATAGATTCAAAAGGAATTTCTGCTTTTATTGGTCCTAATGCAACAGGAAAATCTTCTTGTATTAAACTTTTAATAGGTTTATTAAAACCAGATTCAGGGGAAGTGTTTTTTTCAGTAAATGAAAAAAAAAGATCTATAGGTTATGTGCCTCAAAAAATAATTTTATTAAGAAGAAATGTTGAAGATAATTTATTACATACACTTTCAATATCAAACTATCCTATGAATGAAAGAAAAAAAAGAATTAAAGAGGTTTTAAAATTTTTAAAACTAGAACATCTTGCAAAGGAATCAGCTAGAAATTTATCTGCAGGCCATCAACAATTAATTTCTATAATTAGAGCTTTAATAATTAAACCAAATTTTTTATTTTTAGATGAACCTTGTTCAAATCTTGATCTTAAAACTATTGCAATCATTGAAAATTTATTAAAATTGGCTTCACGATCAGGAGTAAAAATAATAATAGTTACTCATGATTTGTTTCAAGCAAAAAGATTATCAGATGAAATTTTATTTTTTTATAATGGTAAAATTTTTGAAAAAAATAAAACTAAAAATTTTTTTAAGAATCCGAAAAGTAAAGAAGCTAAAGATTTTAAAAATGGTTTATTAATTAAATAATTAAATTTTTAATGAAAAAATTAAAAAATATAATTTTAATACTTTTAATAATATTTTTTTTGAAAAATTTATACTCTAAAGATTATTCTTTGATTATTCAGTCTACAACATCTACAAGAGATTCTGGTTTTTATAAATTTATTTTACCAAAATATAAAGTAATTGATGATATTAAAATTAAAGTAGTTGCATCAGGTACTGGGCATGCAATATTGAATGCGAAAAAATGTGACGCAGATATTCTTCTTGCACATGATACTATTGCTGAAAAATTATTTGTTAAAGAAGGTTTTGGTCTTTATAGAAAAGAACTAATGTATAATGATTTTATTCTTGTAGGCCCATCAGATTTTATGGATTTTTTTCTTAATACAAGAAATATTAATGATGTATTAGTAAAAATTTATAAAGAAGAATTTGTTTTTATTTCTAGAGGAGATAATAGTGGAACACATAAAAAAGAAATTGAATTATGGAAAAATTTGAATTTTAAAATAAATTCAAAAGAAAAAAAATGGTATTTAGAAACAGGTTCAGGCATGGGAGCATCATTGAATATAGCTGTTAACAAAAATGGTTTTATATTAACAGATAGAGCTACATGGATATCCTTTAACAATAAAAGAGACCATGTAATTTTTGCTGAAGGAGATAGAATTTTGTATAATTATTATGGAATTATTCCAATAAATCCTAAAAAATGTCCTAAATCAAATATTAAAGCATCAGAAAAATTAATTAATTGGTTATTATCAAATGATGGTCAAAAATTAATTAATTCATTTAAAAAAAATGGGGAACAATTATTTTTCAGCAATGTTAGAAAAAATTAAGAAACTTTTTGCACTTCTACTAAATTATCGGAAAATGTTGGTGCATTCCCCATATCTGCAAGCTTGCCTGAGCTAATACTATTTACTGTACCTGTTTTACTTTTTTGTCTCCAATAACCTAATGTTGCAACTATTATTCCTGGTGATACATCTTCAGTTATTCTAGCATTTCCGAGAAAATCACCTCTATCATAATAAACTTTTATATTTTCACCTTCTTTTATTCCTCTATTTTCAGCATCAGTTTTATTTATTAAAACAAATTGTTCTCCTTGTACCTTTATTTTACTTTCTATATTTGCATATTGTGAGTTTAAGAAAGCATGACTTTTTGGTGAAATAATATTTAATGGATATTTTTTTGCTAATTCAGGGTTTGTATTTGGAGATTCAGCAGGGGGAGTGTAATCAGGTAATTCAGGAAGA
>CAYOOR010000102.1:0-4320 GCA_964405695.1 uncultured Alphaproteobacteria bacterium | reverse complement strand
GCATTTTTTGTAAAGTTGGACCATCAACTATTAACTCTTCTTTTCTAGTACCAGATTTAGCTATATCCATTGCTGGAAAAGTTCTTTTTTCAAATAATTTTCTATCTAATAAAATTTCAGAATTTCCGGTTCCTTTAAATTCTTCAAAAATAACTTCATCCATTCTAGAGCCTGTATCAACTAAAGCCGTAGCTATTATTGTAAGAGAACCTCCCCCTTCAATATTTCTTGCGGCACCAAAAAATCTTTTAGGTCTCTGTAAAGCATTAGAATCTACCCCTCCTGTTAAAACTTTTCCTGAACTCGGAATAACCGTGTTATATGCTCGGGCCATACGTGTAATAGAATCTAATAAAATTACAACGTCCTGTTTGTTTTCAACTAATCTTTTTGCTTTTGAAATAACCATATCTGCAACCTGAACATGCCTAGAAGCAGGTTCATCAAAAGTGGAGCTTACAACCTCTCCTTAAACACTTCTTTGCATATCGGTAACTTCTTCTGGTCTTTCATCTATTAGTAAAACTATTAATTTTGCTTCTGGATGATTTTTTGTAATAGAGTTTGCTATATTTTGAAGCATTACTGTTTTTCCAGCTTTTGGAGGAGAAACAATCATCGCTCTTTGTCCTTTACCTATAGGTGATATAACATCAATAACTCTTGGGGTTAAATCTTTAATTGATTTATCTTCTATTTCTAAATTAATTTTTTCTTCTGGGTATAAAGGCGTTAAATTATCAAAATTTATAATATGTCTTTTTTTTTCAGGATCGACATCATTAGTAGTATTTACTTTTAAAAGAGCAAAATATCTTTCAGAATCTTTAGGAGCTCTTATTTCCCCTTCAACATTATCTCCTGTCCTTAAATTAAATTTTCTAACCTGACTAGGACTAACATAAATATCATCTGGTCCAGGTAAATAATTTGACTCAGGAGATCTTAAAAAACCAAATCCATCCTGAAGTGTTTCTAAAACCCCTCCGCCCTCTATAATAACATTTTTTTCAGCTAATGATTTTAAAATAGCAAATAGCATGTTTTGCTTTTTTAAAGCGCTAGGATTCTCCACACCTATTTTCTCCGCATATTGCAAAAGTTCTTCAGGTGGTTTAATTTTCAAGTCGTGTAAATTTACTTTATCAGATGCCAATGTTTGTTTAAATTTAATTTGTGATTGTTAATATGATTTGATAAGTAGAAATTACTATATAGTAACTTATTTATAGCATGTCAATAGTTAAAAGGGTTTTAAATAAACTAAAAAAATAATAATAATTAATAATATAGTTGGAATTTCATTTATTATTTTAAAAAATCTTTTTGAATGAAAATTTTTATCATAATAAAAATCTTTTCTATATTTTATTAATAAATGATGAATTATTATTAATAATAAAACACAAAATAATTTAAAATATATCCAAATTTCATTCCAATTTATTATCCCTTTAATTTTTAATAATAAAAAACCAAAGATTAATGTAAAAACCATTGCCGGGTTCATAATATATTTTTGAAGCCTATACTCCATTATTTTCAATAATTCAGAAGATTCTTTATTTTTTACTGTTGTATGATAAACAAAAAGTCTAGGCAAATATAACATAGCCGCCATCCAAGCAACCATAGAAATAACATGCAATGATTTTATTATTAAATAATTATTATTTAAAAAATTATAAAATTGGTCCATTATTTAATTCTTTTTTTTACCATCCTTTTAAATTATTTAGTATAACTGATGAAAGCATTTTTAAATGATCTGAATTATCATTTAAACAATTGATATAATTATATTTTTCACCACCTGCAGATATAAAATTACTTTTATTTTCAACTTTTAATTCCTCTAAAGTTTCTAAACAATCCGAACTAAATCCTGGTGATAAAATATGAATTTTTTTTATACCTTGAGAAGGAAGTTCTTTTAATGTTTTATCTGTGTAAGGTGTTAACCATTCATCTGGACCAAAACGAGATTGGAAAGTTGTTAAATATTCATCTTCTTTTAAATTCATTTTTTCTATAATTAGTCTTGTAGTTTTTTGACAAAAACAATGATAAGGATCTCCCTTTAGTAAATATTTTTTTGGTATTCCATGATAACTAAAAATTAATTTTTGATATTTTCCATATTTTTTTTGATTTTCTTTTATACTTCTAATTAAACAATCGATATAGTCGGGATTATCAAAATAATTATTTATAAATCTTAATTCAGGTATCCAACGCCATTTTCTAAATATTACAGTTACTTTATCAAAAGTACTTCCAGTTGTTGCCGCACAATATTGCGGATATAGAGGAAAAATTAAAATTTTTCTACAACCCTGTTTTCTTAATTTATTTAAACCTGTTTCTATATTTGGATTTCCGTATCTCATAGCTATTTCAATTTTTATATTTTTATTTTTTAAAATATTTTTAATTCCATTTTTTTGTTTATTCAACATTACCAAAAGAGGTCCACCTCCTTTTTGCCATATACTTTTATAAAGTTTAGCTACTTTTTTTGGCCTAATATTTAAAATAATTCCCCTTAAAATTATTTGCCAAATAATTTGTGGAACTTCAATCACTCTTGGATCAGATAAAAATTCTTTTAAATATTTTCGTAAATTTTTTTTATCAGGTTTATCTGGCGTACCTAAATTAGTTAATAAAACACCTATGTGTGTTTTTGTTCCATGTTTGTAATTTTTTTCTCCGAAATATTTCATAATTTATTTTCTTAAAATATTAATAAGTTTTTTAACATTTTTTATAGGCGTGCCGGGTAAAATACCATGAGCTAAATTAAAAATAAAAGGTTTATCTGAAAATTTATTTATTATTTTTAAAACTTCTTTTTCAAAATTTTTTCCACCATTAAATAATATTTTAGGAGATAGGTTTCCTTGAATAGTAATTTTTTTGTTTTGAATTTTTTTTATTATTTGTTTTGTAATATCATTTCCAACACTAATACAGTCTATATTTTTATGAATATAATTTAAATAATTTTTACCAACATTTCTTGGAAACACAATAATTTTTACGTTTGGTTTTTTTTGTTTAATAATTTTACATATATTTTTAATTGGATTTATTGAATATTGCTTTAAATCGTTACCTTTTACTACATTAGCCCAAGTATCAAAAATTTGAATTATTTCTGCACCTGCGTTTATTTGTCCAATTGCATGTTTTGCTATTGTTTTTTCTAAAATATTAAAAATTCTTTTTATTTTAATTTTATTTTTTTTAAAATAATTAAAAATTCTTTTATAATTTTTCTTTCTTTCACTATCAAACATAAAAAAACTAAGTGTTAGGGGTGCTCCAACAAAACCAATTAGATTTGTTTCTTTCTTTAATTTCCTTTTTGTTTCCTTTATTGCTTTATAAACTAAATTTAGTTTCCTTTTTTCTATTCCTTTAGAAAAAACATTTAACATCTCATCTAAAGTTAATTTTTTTAATTTTGGTCCTTTGCCTTCTTGATATGTAAGTGTTTGTCCTAAACAATCCGGAATAATAAGTATGTCAGAAAAAATTATTGCTGCGTCAAATTTAAATCTCTTAATTGGTTGAATAGTAATTTCAGAAGCAATTTTTGGTGTATATACCATATTCATAAATCCTTTAGATTTCTTCTTTAATTTTCTAAATTCTGGTAAATATCTACCTGCTTGTCTCATTATCCATATTGGTGGTTTCTTTTGTTTAATTTTATTTAAAGTGTTTATAATTTTCATTTTTATTATTTACTACTACTAATATACTTAAGGTTGTTGTTGTTGTTGTACAGTTAATATAAAGGATAAAAAACTATTAAGATTTAATTATATAAATAAAAATTATGTTAATAATTTGTTAATAACTTAAATAACTTCTATTTTTTATATATAAAACAATCATGTTAGTATAAAAAAAGAATTTAAAATAATGTATATAAGTATTATTATCAACAATAAAAAACAGACAAAAATTTTTTATCCACATGTTTAATTTATGTTTATAACTTTTGGTTTATAAAATAAAAGAAAAAAATTTATAATAACTGTTGATAAAAGTATAAAAATCATTTTTTAATAACAAGGTTATTAACATATATATTAACAATAATGAATAATTTATTACTCGCATCAACAAGTCCCACCAGAAAAAAAATTTTAAAAGAAATTAATTTAAAATTTTTAATAAGAAAACCATTAATTAATGAAGAAATAGAAAAAAAAAAAATAAAAAAAAAAAACCAAAAATTTTTTTGAAATTATTTAGAAAAAAAAAAAAATTAATAAAATAATTTAAAATAAAATTTTTTTTTTTAAT
>CAYOOR010000101.1:0-5555 GCA_964405695.1 uncultured Alphaproteobacteria bacterium | reverse complement strand
AAATTATCAATTAAGTTTATTAATCTATTAATTTCCTCTTCTAATTCTGCTCTTTTTTCAGGCGTATCAAACTTTTTACCATAAATTAAATTATCCCAAACATAATCAACTAAAGAGACCTTATTATCAAAAGCAATATCTAAATCTTTTGTTTTATTAGATGAAATTAAACTATCTGGATCCTCACCCGTAGCTAATTTTACAAAATTTAATGAATAACCAGGTTTTAAATAAGGGAAAACTAATTCTGATACTCTTTTAGAAGCTTTTTGTCCTGCTTCATCACAATCCATACAAAGAGTTGGTACTTTTGTTATTCTCCATGCACAAATTATTTGTTTTATTGTTAAAGCTGTTCCAAGCGGTGCAATTACATTTTTATAACCTGCGTTATGCATAGAAATAACATCTGTATAACCTTCAACAATATAAAGCTCGTCTTTATTTATAGAATTATTTTTACATTGTTGCCAACCAAATAATAAATCTCCTTTTTTAAATATTTCTGATGATGGTGAATTAATATATTTTCCTATTTGATTACTAGACATGGCTTTTCCACCGAAACCAACCACATTTGAAAAGTAATCATAAATTGGAAAAATAATTCGATTATTAAATCTATCAAATTTTTGATTATTTTTAGTTGATAAAATAACAACGCCTGAATCAATAATATCTTTAGAAGAGAAATCTTTAAATTTTAAATAATTATAAAGTGTATCATTCTTTTTAGGAGCAAATCCTAAACGAAAATCATTAATAATATTTTCATTAAAATTTCTTTTTTTAAAAATTACTAAAAGATCTTTATTCGATTTTAGCTCTCTTTTCAAATTATCATGATACCAATCACATGAAAGTTTCATAATTTTTCTTAAATTAGTAATTTTATTTTGAAGTAATTTATCTTCTTTTTTGTAAACATTTTCCTCAACTTTAATACCAGCATAATCTGCTAATTTCTTTACAGCTTCTTTAAATGATAAATTTTCAGTTTTCATCACAAAATCAAAAATACTTCCATGTTCACCACTACTAAAGCAATGATAAAATCCTTTTTCATCAGATACAGTAAAAGAAGGTGTTTTTTCATTAGAAAATGGAGACAAACCAACAAATTCGCTTCCTCTTGGTGCTAATTTTATTTTTTTTGAAACTATATAAGAAACTTTTATTCGTGTTTTAATTTCATCAAGTAATTGGCTTCCAAATTTCATAACTAATACTCTTTATTAATTATTAAGAATAACCTTAACATAAGAACTTGCTTTAGCTATGTCTATTTGTGAGGATAATTTATGATTTTTTAATGCATTCATAACCTTACCCATGTCAGACATTTCATTTGCATTTAATTCTTTAATTAAATTATTACATAATTTTTCCATATCATTATTACTTAATTGAGCGGGCAAATATTTTTGAATAACGTTTATTTCATGATTTTCTTTATCAACTAATTCAGGTCTGTTTCCTTTTTTATACATCTCAATACTTTCATTTCTTTGCTTAATCATATTTTTTAAAATATTAAATATCATTTCGTCCGTTATTTCTTTAATTTTTTCATCAGATCTAATTAAAATCTCTTTATCTTTAATTGCAGATAGAATAAGTCTAATAGCATTAATTGATTCTTTATTCTTATTTTTTACCGCTATATTTAAATCTTCTAATATTTGTTTTTTTATCATTTTAAATGAGAAATTTATTAAAAACTTTTTTTTTCATTAGATCAACCTTATTAATAAATATAATTTACTGAAATTATTGATTCTTTTTTTTTAGCAATTCTAATAAATTAAAGTAAAATTTTATTAAAAAAAGATTTGAATATTATTTTGAAATAAATAGATTGTATAGAGCTTAATAAAGGAGGTTAAAAACGCCGCCTAAAGAATATTTTTTAAATAATCGAAAACCTAATGCAGTTCTTGCTTTAGCTAATAACACTATATTTTTTGGAAATGGAATTGGATTTGAAGGAGAAATAATAGGAGAATTATGTTTCAATACTTCAATTTTAGGCTATCAAGAAATATTAACAGATCCTTCATATTCTAATCAAATAATAACTTTTACTTTTCCACATATAGGAAATGTTGGTGTAAACAATTCTGATTTAGAATCAAAAAAACCAGCTGCAAAAGGGCTGGTTATTAGAGAAAATATTTCAACTCAATCAAATTTTAGAGCAACTGATAATCTTCAAAATTGGCTAAAAAAGAATAAATTAGTTGGTATTTATGGAATTGATACTAGACAAGTAACTCAAATGCTAAGAGAGAAGGGATCTTTAAATGCAGTAATAATTTATAATAAAAATGGAAATTTTGATTTAAAAAGAATAAAAAAAAAATTAAAAGATTGGGAAGGTATAAAGGGATGTGATTTAACTAAAGATGTTTCTGTCAATAAAAATTATTCATGGAACAAAACAATTTGGTCTAAATCTACTGGTTATGGATTTAATAATAAAAAAAAATATCATATTATTGCAATTGATTATGGTGCCAAAGAAAATATATTAAGAAATTTAGCGACATTAAAATGCAAAGTCACAGTAGTTCCGCCTAATATTAAATCTGAAAAAATTTTTCAATTAAAACCAGATGGTATATTTTTAAGTAACGGTCCTGGCGATCCAAAAGCAACAGGTAAAATTACTATTCCAACAATAAAAGCAATCTTAAAAAAAAAAATACCAATGTTTGGGATTTGTTTAGGTCACCAAATTTTAGCTTTAGCTTTAGGAGGAAAAACAAAAAAAATGCATCATGGCCATAGAGGAGCAAATCATCCAGTTTTAGAAGCTGCGACTGGTAAAGTAATAATTACTGTTCAAAATCATGGTTTTGAAGTGTTAAAAAATTCATTGCCAAAAAATGTAAAAATTTCTTACACTTCACTATTTGATGGATCTATAGAAGGACTAGAATTAATTAATAAACCTGTTTTTTCTGTACAATATCATCCAGAAGCGTCCCCTGGACCACATGATCATCTTAATATATTTAAAAAATTTTATAATTTGGTAAAAAAGAATGCCTAAAAGAAAAGATTTAAAATCAATTTTTATTATTGGTGCAGGACCAATAATTATAGGGCAGGCTTGTGAATTTGACTATTCAGGCACTCAAGCATGTAAAGCTCTTAAAGAAGAAGGATATAGAGTAATTTTGCTTAATTCAAATCCAGCAACTATTAAGACAGATCCTGATATTGCAGATTCTTCTTATATAGAACCTATAAATTCAGAAATAATAGAAAAAATTTTAAAAAAAGAAAAGCCAGATGCAATTTTACCTACAATGGGTGGTCAAACAGCTTTAAATGCTGTTTTAGAAATAGAAAAAAAAGGTTTACTTAAAAAATATAATATTGAATTAATTGGAGCAAATTTAGATTCAATCAAAAAAGCCGAGGATAGAAAATTATTTAAAAAAACAATGAACAAACTAGGATTAAAAACTCCTAAAAGTTTTGTTGTAAAAAATATAAAAGAAGCAGAGAAAGTTTTAAAAAAATTATCTTTACCAATAATTATTAGACCATCATTTACTTTAGGTGGACAAGGGGGTGGTACAGCAAAAAATATCAAAGATTTCATTAAAATTTGTTCAGAAGGTCTTAATTATTCTCCAATAAATGAAGTTTTAATTGAAGAATCTGTTCTAGGCTGGAAAGAATATGAATTAGAAGTAGTTAGAGATAAGAATGATAATTGTATTGTTATATGTTCTATCGAAAACTTAGACCCAATGGGCGTTCATACAGGTGACAGCATAACTGTTGCTCCAGCATTAACTTTAACTGATAAAGAATATCAAATTATGAGAAATGCCAGTTTTTCAATATTAAGAGAAATAGGCGTTGATACAGGAGGCTCAAATGTTCAATTTGCAATTAATCCTAAAAATGGCGATATGGTTGTAATTGAAATGAATCCAAGAGTCTCAAGATCATCAGCTTTGGCATCAAAAGCTACTGGATTTCCAATAGCAAAAGTTGCAGCAAAACTTGCGATTGGTTTAACATTAGATGAAATAAAAAATGATATAACTAAAACAACCCCATGTTCGTTTGAACCAACTATAGATTATGTTGTTACAAAAATTCCAAGATTTACTTTTGAAAAATTTCCAGGTACTAAGAGTATTCTAGGTACTTCAATGAAATCTGTAGGTGAAGTTATGGCAATAGGAAGAAATTTTTGTGAATCACTTCAAAAAGCAATTAGATCTTTAGATAAAGGATATGATGGTTTGTTTTATAAAAAATTAACAAAGCAAAATATAGAACTTCCATCGCCCATGAGAATTTTCCAAATTGCCGAATTATTAAGAAGAAAAGAAAAAATAAATTTTATTTATAAAAAAACAAAAATTGACAAATGGTTCTTAAGAGAAATAAAAAAAATTATAGATTATGAAAATATAATAAAAAAAAAGGGTATTCCAAAAAATAAAGATTTATTACTTCACCTAAAAAGTCTTGGTTTTTCAGATAAAAGATTGGCATTTCTCACAAATAAAAATGAAAAGCAAATTAAAAATTTAAGAAAAAAACTTAATGTCAAACCTGTATATAAAAGAGTAGATACTTGTGCTGCAGAATTTTTATCTTTAACGCCATATATGTATTCCACTTATGAGAAAATACCTAATAAACTCAACAACTGTGAATCAAATCCAACTAACAAAAAAAAAGTAATTATTATTGGTGGTGGCCCTAATCGGATTGGACAGGGTATTGAATTTGATTATTGTTGCGTTCATGCCTCATATGCATTAAAGAAAAAAAAAATTGAAACTATTATGATTAATTGTAATCCAGAAACTGTATCAACAGATTATGATACTTCTGACAGATTATATTTTGAACCATTAACACCAGAGGATGTAATAGAAATTATAGAAATTGAAAAAAAGAGAGGAAAACTTTTAGGATTAATTTTACAATTTGGGGGGCAAACTCCTTTAAATTTAGCAAAATATTTAGTTAATGAAAAAATTAAAATCTTAGGAACATCATTAGATTCTATTGATATAGCTGAAGATAGAAAAAGATTTAAGAAAATAATCAAAGATATTAAAATAAAGCAGCCATCAAATTTAACTGCAAATAATATAAATGAAGCAAAAAAATGCCTTAATACAATTGGACTTCCCTTAATAATAAGACCTTCGTATGTTTTAGGTGGAAAAGCTATGGAAATAATAAATGAAAAAAAGGAATTTTTTAAATATATTGGACAAGCTCTCAAAATAACAAAAAAATCTCCACTGTTAATCGACTCATATTTAAAATCAGCTATTGAAATAGATGTTGATGCTATTTCAGATGTGAATGAAGTGTTTGTTGCCGGAGTAATGTAACATATAGAAGAAGCATGTATACATTCTGGAGATTCTGCTTGTTTTATTCCTACATATACTTTAAGTGAAGAAATAATTAAAAAAATAGAAGAACAAACATATATATTAGCCCTTGCCTTAAAAGTTAAAGTATTTATAAATATACAATTTGCTGTTCAGGACAATTATATTTAT
>CAYOOR010000100.1:0-4319 GCA_964405695.1 uncultured Alphaproteobacteria bacterium | reverse complement strand
AGCTGGATTTCATTGAATACAAATTTTGTATCGTGGCGGTCAAGCAGCTTTACTTGATCCAATTGATTCAATGAAATGGTTTCAAAGTCATTTAGTGATTTTTTTAATATAGACATTTTATCCTTATTCATTGACAACACTATTTATTTCACCTGGTGTTCCACCATTTTCATTAGATGCATCCCAATTTTCTCCCAAAGCATTATCTAGAGATGAATCAATAAGTTCAAGGGTTGGTCCATAGCCATCAGGGTCTATCGGCCAAGGCGCAATGTCATCATACTCCACTCCATCGACCAATATCCCATCAGGGTCAAATAATCTAATAAGCTCTCCAGCGCCGTTTAATCCAAATTCTAAATCACCCAGCGTGTTAGATACACTAGAAAATATTTGGGAGAACACATCTAAATTTTGACATAGCACCAGATAGCCCCCCGGAGCTAGAATTATGTTCTCAGGAAACGTAAAAATATTATCCTCATCTCTAAATTCCCAAAGGCTCATTTCAATGGCTTGATTCGTTGGATTGTATAATTCAATCCAATCGCCTGCATTTAAATTTGAATCTGAAGAGGAGTTATAGTTAATCTCATTGATGACTATCCCATAATTAGCACTATCAGGATTATCATCAGGATTATCAGAGATCTCTGTGATAATATTTTCACAGCCAAAAAGGAATAATATTAATAATAGTTTTTTCATAAAAATAATCTAGAAAATATACAAAATAAGATAGCGTGTATAAAAGAGGTTCTAATTTCACTATCAATCTAGTGGATTTTTTCATTTTTATTACTTAAGTTTCAAAGTAGCCCTGTAGGCTATTTCTTGGAGGAGAAAATTAATTATTAGTTTTATGGCCGCTTTCTTTAGCGTGTGCCTATTTCATTTCTATCTAAGATTAGTAATAAAATAATTACAACAATCAGGAGGAGACCCATGAAGAAACTCATTTCTTTTTTAACTTTATCAATAGTATGTTCAACATATCTATTGGCAGATGTCTTTATGACAGAGCTAACAGATCCGCAAAACTCAAGTGATGCAGGAAGATACGTTGAACTTCATAACAATGGTGATGACGCTGTTGATTTATCAGCTGGTTGGGCGCTTGTGAGATGGACCAATGGAAATGCAGATCCACAAACACCAAAGCCTTTAACAGGAACAATCGATGCAGGTGGTTTCTATATTATTTGCAATGATGCAGATAAATTTTCTACAACCTATGGTGGAACCTGTGATCAGGATATTGGAACGGGTGGCCCTGCAGATTCTAACGGTGATGACAATGTTGCTCTACTAGGAGTAGATGGTGGCATCGTAGATATGTTTGGTGTTGCGGGTGAAGATGGAACAGGCACAGGCCATGAATTTGAAGATGGAAGAGCGGAGAGAGCTGAAGGCAATGCCACAGCTTCTGCGACATGGGATGAAGCTGGCTGGAACATTGATAATGATTCAGGTGGCGGTGATGGGAATCAATATGCCCCCGAAGGATTTGATCCAGGTGAGTGGATAGGTGCAGATGTAGGTGGTGATGATGGTGGCAGCGCCTCTTGCGATGATGATTCAGCCTGCAACACAGGAGCTGATGCTGACTGTGAGTACGCAGATGATGGGTTTGATTGCGATGGAAACCACGTAGTTTACGCGGGGAATATGTATTTTTCACCTAGCGACCTTTCAATTGATGTAGGTGCTACGGTAGTATGGATAAATGAAGGTGGAACCCATGATGTGGTCGTTGAGAGTGGACCTGAATTATTTGGGTTTGCGGACTGTGTAGGCCCATGTGAAATTGGTAGCCACACATTTACACTTGCTGGTTATTATGAATACATTTGCAGCATTGGAAACCACGCGGCAAGTGGCATGACAGGCACTGTTACCGTAGGAACGGGTGGATGCACTGATGATACTGCATCTAACTATAATGCAGATGCAGATTTTGACGATGACTCATGCACATACCCTCAGCCAGCTGCTAACTTATTTTTCTCAGAGCACGCTGAAGGTTCAAGTAGCAATAAATACTTTGAAGTATACAATGCATCAGATGCAGATGTCAGTCTGAATGACTATGTATTTGTAAATTGTAGTAATGGATGTGATGACTGGGAATACACAAACTCATTTGCGGCTGATGCAGTAATCGCTGCTGGTGATGTGTACGCAGTGTGTCACTCAAGTTTTGCAGGTGATTTAAGTTTATGCGATGAGACTCGCACGCTCTATCACAATGGTGATGATGCTCAGGGTCTAATGCATACAACAGATGGCTTGCTAGATGTATTTGGTGCGATTGGTGATGACCCAGGAAGTGGCTGGGAAGTTGCTGGAGTTGCAGATGCAACAAAAGATCACACCCTAATTAGAAAAGCAACAGTCACATCAGGAAATACAGATTGGGCGTCATCTGCTGGAACCAGTTCTGATGATTCAGAGTGGATTGTGCTTGACCAAAATACATGGGACTATTTAGGCTCTCATCCACATGATTTTAGTACAGCTGGCTGTATGGACTCAGAAGCTTGCAACTACGATGAAAGTGCAACTGAGGACGATGGTAGCTGTCTTTATAATGATTGCTTAGGTGAGTGTGGTTGTGTTTCAGTCGTTGATTATAGCGGAGAATGTCAAGGCTACGGGACTGCTTGCCTTGTGAGCGTTACTTTCTCTGTTGACATGAACATTGAGGGGGTTGTTGGTGATATCAAGCTACGTACCTCCACAGTGAACGGTGAATACAATCCAAGTGATTGGTTTGTTATGGATGACAGTGATGGTGATCTAGTTTACACTCATACGCTAACATTATCTAGCGGAGTTGAATATGGATATAATTTCAACAACAGTGATGGCTCTGGCTATGAATCAGGGTCTGGGCTTGGTGATTGCGCCGGTGGAAACTATGGTAACGACCGATACGTAACCCCATCTTCTGATGGCGATGTTCTTGATACTGTATGCTGGGAATCATGTGATGCATGTCCAGAGGTAATCCCTGGATGTATGGATGAAGCAGCTCTGAACTATGATCCAAACGCGACAGAGGATGATGGCTCCTGTATCTATGATTGGCCAGAAGCTGATAATCTCTTTTTCTCAGAGTATGCTGAGGGATCAAGTAATAACAAATATCTTGAGATTTACAATGCAACCGATGGCGATGTTGATATGAGTGGATACTCATTATCCAGTTGCTCAAATGGTTGTGATGATGGAGCTAGCTGGGATTATCCTGATAACGTAAGCTTTGATGCTGGAACAATGGTTGCATCAGGCGATGTATTTGTGGTGTGCCACGGCTCAGCTGATGAGATAATTTTAGCTGAGTGCGATGAAACATTCACCTACTTAAGTAATGGTGATGATGTGTTTGCACTAACTCAAATAGGAAGCGGTGTAGTGGTTGATATTATTGGTGTGGTTGGCGATGACCCAGGAAGTGGCTGGGATGCTGCTGGAACCACAAACGCAACCAAGGATCATACCTTAGTTAGAAAGTCATCTGTTACCTCTGGTAATCCATTGTGGCTTGATAATGTAGATCCAGATACTGGTGAGGTTCTTCAATCAGGTTCAGCTGGAACAGATGAAGAGAACTCAGAGTGGGTTGTTCTTGATCAAAATGATTGGACATACTTAGGATCACATCCACATGATTTTCCAACTTGCGATGATACAGATGCTGATGATATATGTGATGATGTTGATGATTGTGTAGGCGCATATGATGCTTGTGGTGTTTGTAATGGTTCTGGTGAAACATCTTGTTGGGATGGTTCAAGTACTTGTGGCGATTGCCCACCTGAATGTCCATATGATGGAGATGCAAATGGTGATGGCGCATCGGATGTTACAGATGTAGTTATTGCTGTGAACTTAATACTAACTGGAGATCCTTCAACTATAGCATGTTCAAATGATATGAACCAAGATGGTTCTGTAGATGTTGTTGATGTTGTTGCTCTTGTTAATATGATTCTTGGTGGTGGAACAGCAAGCATGCACAACGCAGCAACAACAGCTGATGTAATGATTGCAGATAATAATTTATCTGTTAGATCAGAAGGTTGTGTTCAAGGTGTTCAGTTAACTTTAACACATGATTCTGAATTAAATATTAATTTAGAAGATTACTTTGTAAGTGATTATGTTACAACAGGCAATACAACACGTATTATGGTTGTATCAGAAGATTGCGTTGATGCAATTGGTGATATAAACGGTGAATATGATGTTGTAGATGTTGTAATGTCAAGTCACACTGGTGAGGTTGATAGTAAAGTATTAACAGTATCACCATT
>CAYOOR010000099.1:0-4018 GCA_964405695.1 uncultured Alphaproteobacteria bacterium | reverse complement strand
CGTGTCGGCTTGACAGGACTTACATTAGCTGAACATTTTAGAGACAAAGAAGGGCAAGATGTTTTGCTTTTAATTGATAATATTTTTAGATTTACCCAAGCTGGTTCGGAGGTTTCTGCTTTGTTAGGGAGAATACCATCAGCAGTAGGATACCAACCAACCTTATCTACAGATATGGGCGCCCTGCAGGAAAGGATTACAACTACAAAAAAAGGGTCTATTACTAGTGTTCAAGCAATTTACGTTCCTGCTGATGATTTAACAGATCCAGCACCGGCAACTTCTTTTGCCCATCTTGATGCTACAACTGTTTTAAGCAGATCTCTTGCAGAATTAGGTATTTATCCGGCGGTTGACCCATTAGACTCTACATCAAGAATTCTTGATCCGACAATAGTGGGCGAAGAACATTATCAAGTTGCTAGAAGAGTTCAAGAAGTTTTACAATCTTATAAATCTTTGCAAGATATAATCGCAATTTTAGGAATGGATGAATTATCTGAAGAAGATAAATTAACAGTTTCAAGAGCAAGAAAAATTCAAAGATTTTTATCACAACCTTTTTTTGTTGCTGAAGTTTTTACGGGCACACCTGGAAAATTTGTTAAATTAGAAGACACAATTAAAGGTTTTAAAAGTATTATTGATGGAGAACATGATAATGTACCAGAAGCAGCATTTTATTTAGTTGGAACTATTGATGAAGCATTAGAAAAATCAAAAAAAATTTCTAAAGAAAAATAATGGAAAAAACTTTTTTTTTTGAATTAATTACACCAAATAAGACTTTAATAAATAACGAATCTGAAATGGTAGTTGTTCCAGGAGAAGAAGGAGATTTTGGAATATTACCAAATCATAGTAATTTAATTTCTCAAATAAGACCAGGAATTTTAAATATATATAAAAACAATAAAATTGAACGAAGTTTTTTTCTATATAGCGGGTTTGCTGAATTTAGTGGTAATAAATTAACTGTTTTGAGCGAAACTGCTTTTGATGTTAATGATTTTAAATTGAATAATTTCAAAGAAAAAATTACGAAATATGAAAAATTAAAAAATCAAACAAAGAATGAAAGTGAAATTTTGTTTTTTGAAAAAAAAATAAAAGAGGCTAACACGGTTATAGAAATACTTAACTAAGTATTTTTATTTTATTTGCAAATTCTTTAATTAATTGTTTATACATTTCTTTTTTAAAAGGTATTATTAATTTTTCTAAATTATCAATATTAACCCACTTCCATTGATTGAATTCTGCTTTATGAACATTTAAATTTATATCTTTTTTTTCATTGCCTTGGAATTTCATTACAAACCATTTTTGTTTTTGTCCTGTATATTTTTTACCCCATAATTTTTTATTTATTGATGAAGGAATAGAGTATTTAAACCATTTTTTACTTTTAATAACTATTTTTGCTTTTTTTATCCCAGTTTCTTCATAAAGCTCTCTGAAAGCGGCTTTTTCGTAGCTTTCTCCTTTATTTATTCCACCTTGTGGCATTTGCCAAGATTCATTTTTTACATCAATTCTTTTGCCCACAAAGATTTTTTTTTTATTATTTATTAGGACGATTCCCACACCTATTCTGTATGAAATTTTTCTTATCATGATATTAAAGAGATTTTAATTAACAGCTAATTTATTTTTATAAAGTGATATTCCTCTAACAAGATCTAAAGCTCTAGATAGTTGAAAATCATTTATATTTTCATTGGTTTTTTCTGATTTAGTTTCTTTATTTTTTTTTGAATCATTACTAGGATTATCAAGCGCACCTTTCAGATCAGATTCTCTTCCATTTTCATTATTTTTTTCAATTTTTTCAACTTTTGCTTCTTCAACAATTATATCTGGTGTGATCCCTTTTTTTTGTATAGATGCTCCTGAAGGAGTGAAATATCTTGCCGTTGTCATTCTTATTGCTCCAAATGGTTCTACTGGAATAATAGTTTGAACAGAGCCTTTTCCAAATGATTGTGTTCCAAGAACTATGGCTCTTTTGTGATCTTGTAGTGCCCCAGCAACAATTTCCGATGCGGAAGCAGAGCCACCATTGATAAGTATAACTAAAGGTAGCCCATTAATAATATCACCTGGCTTTGCTTTATAAGTTTCAGGATTTTCTGAATCTCTTCCTCTAGTAGATACAATTTCACCTTTTTGTAAAAATAAATTAGAAATAGCAACTGCTTGATCTAAAAGCCCACCTGGATTATTTCTTAAATCAAGCACAAAGCCTTTTAATTTTTTATTTTCTTTTTTAAGTTTTTTTATAGCTTTTGCTGTTGAGCTATTTGTTTGTTCAGAAAAAGTTGTAATTCTTAGATAACCTACATCTTTTTCTAATCTAGATCTTACACTTGTAATTTTTATAATATCTCTTTTAATTATTAAATCAAAAGGCTCTTGATTTGTTCTACCAATAGTAACTTTTAATTTTGATCCAACAGGCCCTCTCATTTTGTTCACTGCTTCATCTAAACTTAGACCGATAACAGATTTTTTATCAAGGTGAGTTATATAATCTCCTGCTTTTATCCCAGCTTTATATGCAGGAGTATTATCAATAGGAGAAATTACTTTAACAAAACCATTTTCCATTGTTACTTCTATACCTAATCCGCCGAATTCACCTTTAGTTTGTATCTTCATATCATCCAAACTTTTTGCATTCAAGAAACTCGAGTGAGGATCTAAAGATGAAAGAATTCCATTAATTGCCGATTCTACAATTTCTTTATTTTCTACGTTTTCTACATAATCAGATTTTATTTTTTCAATAGACTCTCCAAGAAATTTGAGGTAATCATATTCACTTATTCCTTTATCTACAGCGTAAGCATTATTAAAAGTAAACAAAAAGAATAATTGAAAAATCAGTATTTTAAATTTTATTTTCAAAATTTTATTTATATAATAATTTTTTTTATATTTAAGTTAATTAACATACAGTAAAAAAAGAATATAAAAAAAATTTTTTTTAATTTTTTACTTATATAAACTTTAATTTTTAAATGTCTATTTTAATTTTAATGCGTCATGGCCAAAGTATTTGGAATCTTCAAAATAGATTTACTGGAGGGATAGATGTCCCTTTAACAAGAAAAGGAATTAAACAAGCAAAGAAGGCAGGTACTGAATTAAAAAAACTTGGTATTTCAATAGATTTTACATTTTCTAGTAAATTAAACAGAAGTATAGAAACAGCAAGATTTGCTATAGATAAGCTTGATTCTAGAAAAATTAATAAAAAAATTATTAAATTTTCATCTTTAAATGAAAGAGACTATGGAGATTTGTCAGGTAAATATAAAGATGAATTAGTTAAAATTCATGGAGAAAAGAAAGTTTTGGATTGGAGAAGAAGTTTTACAATAAAACCGCCTAAAGGAGAAAGTCTTAAAGATGTTTTAAATAGAGTTAAACCGTTTTTACAAAATAAAATTATTCCATTATTAAAAAAAAAAAAAAACGTTTTAGTTGTTGCCCATGGTAATGCATTAAGGGCATTCCGAATAGCAACAGGAGAATATACAGAAAAAAATATATTTGAAATACATATTCCCCCTTGCGTTCCTGTAATTTATGAGTATAATAATAGTGTAAAAAAAAAAAATAGATTAAGTGTGAAAGATTCTAAAACAAATATAACAAGTAAATTTACTTATCAAATTGAAGAATTGGGTTTAAAACCTTCTGTAGTTCATAGAAATTTATCTACAAAAGAGCTAATAAACATGTCTGTAGAGAGAAATGAGGGTGTTTTAACAAAAACAGGCGCTTTATCTGTAACTACAGGACAATATACAGGTAGATCACCTGAAGATAGATTTATAGTTGATGACAAATTAACTCATAAAACCGTTGATTGGGGTAAAATTAATAAACCATTTCCACCTGAAAAATTTAATCAAGTTTTAAATAAAATGAGAAAACATGATAAAGAACTTTTTGTTTTTGATGGATGGGCCGGAGCAGATGATGGAACTAGATTGCCAGTTAGAATGAT
>CAYOOR010000098.1:0-2514 GCA_964405695.1 uncultured Alphaproteobacteria bacterium | reverse complement strand
GTGATCGAATTCAGTTAGGAAAAGAATCTGGTGATGTTATTGATAACAATCTTTTTAATTTTACACTAATGGATATTGTAAACTGGGTTGATGCTGATGATCATACTGTAAGACTCATACACGTTCCAAATGGAATAATTTTCACAGAGACACTTGCAAACTATGGAAAGGGATTTAAATATATATGGAATGAGATGCCCGTTCTTGTTACGTTTGAAAGTGATTGGAAAAAAGCAAAAAAAATACTTTTAAAGATTGTTCATGAAAATGCAATAATTCAAACTAAAAGCGCTGAGAAAAAATTTGACGAGGCTACAAAAAAGTTTATGCTTAGAAAGCCTGACCTTGAACCAACTGTAATCACGAAAGTAGAGGCCAGTGGCATTGAACTCACATTAAGATACCTATGCCGACCTACCCTTAGAAGAGATACAGAACACAGACTATGGGAAGATATATTACTAGGATTTGAAGATCATGATGATATTGATTTTGCCTATCCTACAGAAAGAAGGTTCAATAACCACCTTGAAAGTAAAATAGCTACAAAAAAAAATGAAACTAGTTAGATATATATATAATAATAAGACTTCGTTTGGTCATCAAGCTAGCTCTGATAAAATTATAGATATTGGTGAGAAATTTAATTATGAGAGTATTCTGGATTTTATTTCAGAAAACAGCCAAGGGGTTACTGATTATATTAACTCTGATGACGCTCTAATTCTTGATATTTCAAATATAAGGATTCTTCCGCCTATTAAACCACGATCCTTAAGAGATGCATATGCGTTTAGACAGCATGTTGAAACAAGTCGAAAGAATCGAGGTCTTGATATGATTCAAGAATTTGATAATTTCCCTGTTTACTATTACAGTAACGCTGAAGCTGTAGTTGGTCCAGGGGATATATTTATTGATGATATGTTTATGAATAAATTAGATTTTGAACTTGAGGTGGCTATTGTAATTGGGAAAGAAGGTATCAATATAAAATCTTCTGAGGCCGATAATTACATAGGTGGCTTCATGATTATGAATGATTTTAGTGCTCGAGATTTACAGATGCAAGAGATGAAACTCAATCTTGGGCCTGCAAAAGGAAAAGATTTTTCAACATCATTGGGGCCTATTCTAGTTACTCCTGATGAACTTCAACATAATATAAAAAAAACAAATAATGGTTATAACTATTCACTAAAAATGGAATGTTATATTAATGATCAAAAAATATCTGAAGATAATCTAGGAAACATGTCATGGACCTTTGCTCAAATTATTGAAAGAGTTTCTATGGGCACCAAAATATACCCAGGTGATGTCATTGGATCTGGAACCTGTGCTACGGGATGTTTTTTAGAACTTAATCAAATAAATAATGAGCGATGGCTTAAAAAGGATGATACAATAGAGCTTAGGGTAGAAAATTTAGGATCCCTCATTAATACAATTAAATAATTATTAGAGGTTTTAAATGAAACAAATATTAAAAAATATTGCAATAGTAATTCTAGGTATAATAATTGGAATGATTGTTAATATAGGGTTAATTATTTTGGGAGGAACAATTTTTGTCCTACCAGAGAATTTTGAACCTATGAATGCTATGAATTGGGACGTTAAATATTTTATATTTCCATTTTTAGCGCATTCAATTGGGACATTGTCGGGCGCATTTGTTGTCTCTAAACTTTCGAAAAATTCTAATATAATAATGCCACTAATTGTTGGATTATATTTTCTTTCAGGGGGAATATATATGGTGACAATATTACCGGCACCAACTTGGTTTATATTATTAGATGTTATTTTAGGTTACATCCCAATGGCTTTATTAGGATGGAAAATTAGTAAATAAAGCGTGGTCTTTCCGCTTGATTTATGAAGCGGAACGAATAATAATGATTATAGTTTTCTTTTTAATACTTCAACAATTTTATCAATAGAAATTCTTTCCTGTTTCTTAGTATCTCTATCTCTAAGAGTAACAGTATTATCTTCTAAAGTATCATGATCTACTGTGATTCCAAATGGAGTCCCTGCTTCATCCTGTCTTCTATAACGTTTCCCAATTGAGCCTCCGGCATCATAGAATGATGCAATCCCTGAATTTCGAATATCTTCAACAATTTTTTGGGATAATTCAGGCATATCATTTTTATTCATTAGAGGGAATACGGCAACTTTAATGGGCGCAATTTTTGGAGATAATTTTAATACAGTTCTAGATTCTCCATTCACCTCTTCTTTTGTAAATGCATCAGCTAATATCGTTAGTAAAGCTCTATCAACGCCCGCAGAAGCTTCAACTACAGCAGGGACAATATGCTGATTATTTACTTGATCAAAGTAGGTTAATTTTTTTCCACTAGCTTGGATATGTTGATCTAAATCAAATGTACCTCTATCAGCGATTCCTTCAAGTTCAGACCATCCAAAGTCAAATTTATATTCTATATCATAGCATGCAGATGAATAGTGTGCTAGTTCATCATCTCCATGAGCACGTAATCT
>CAYOOR010000097.1:0-5662 GCA_964405695.1 uncultured Alphaproteobacteria bacterium | reverse complement strand
AGAAATTTAAATAAATTAGTTGAAGATGGTGTTTTTAGAGAAGATTTATTTTATAGATTAAATGTTTTTCCTATTAATTTACCACCTTTAAGATCTAGACTTTCAGATTTAAAAGAGTTAGTTAACCATTTTTTATCTAAGTCACATGATGAAGGTTTAGATAAAAAAATAATGTTAGATGATGCTATTGAAGAATTAAAAAATTATAATTGGCCAGGTAATATTAGAGAATTAGAAAATTTTATTAGAAGAATGATCGTTTTAATACCATCAAATAAAATTACTAAAACAGATATAGAAAAAAATTTAAATAATAAAAACAATTCAAAAAATAATTTTAATAATAAAAATGAAAGTCTTGGAATGTCTGTTGAAGAACATTTAAAAAATTTTTTTAAATTACATAAAGGCAAGTTACCTTCAGCAGGTTTGTATTCAAGAATTATTGCTGAAGTTGAAAAACCATTAATATCTATATGTTTAAGTGCAACTAAAGGTAATCAAATTAAAGCATCTAAATTACTTGGTTTAAATAGAAATACTTTAAGAAAAAAAATAAAAGATTTAAATATAAAAATTTTCTAAATAACTTTTTTTTATGAATAATTTAATTGAAAAAGATGTATCACGTCTTACTAAATGGTTTAAAGAACCATCTACAAATAGAAAAATTTCAATTTTATTAATAATATTATCTTTTTTCGCTTCAATATTAACATTTTTAACTTTTACAAATTCATTACCTTATATTAAAACAACACCAACAGTAGCGTTGATAGTTTTATCAATAGATTTTTTTTTATTAGTTTTATTATGTTTTAAAGTTACAAGAAAGATTTTAATAACTTTATCTGAAAGAAAAAAAGGTAAACTTGGTTCTAAAATATCGACTAAATTTATATTAACTTTCGCATTACTTGTGCTAATTCCGACTATAACATTAGCAACATTTTCATCTCTTTTTTTTAACGTGGGAATGAAAGCATGGTTTAATGATAGAGTATTAAAAATTTCCGAACAATCAAATGTTATCGCAAATGCCTATTTAAAAGAACATCAACAAAATATAAAAAGTGATGTTAAAGCTATTTCAAAAGAAATTGATGAAAAATTTAATGTTATTTTTTTAAATTTAAATGAATTAAATTCTTTTATAAATAATCAAATAAAAATTCGAGAACTAACTGAAGCCTTTGTTTTTAAAAGAGGTGGTGTTTTGTTAGTTAAAGGTGGTTTTACAATTAGCACAACCCCCGATTTAATAACAGAATTTGAATTAATAGAAGCTGAAAGAGGCGAAGTTGTTTTTACAAGTAAAAGAAAAGATAGGGTAAGAGCTTTAATAAAATTAAAAAATTTACAAAATACCTATCTTTCAATTGGTAAATTTATTGACCCTCAAATAATAAGTCAAATTGAAACGGTTCAAGAAGAGTCATTAATTTATAAAAATCTTTTTGATAAAAGAAAGCAAATAGAAATTAATTTTTATATGGTATTTATTCTTATTTCATTATTAGTTTTATTAATTTCTATTTTAATTGGATTATTATTTGCAGACGCATTAATTAGCCCAATTTCTAATTTAATAAAAACATCAAATGAAATTAAGCAAGGAAATTTATCAGCTAAAGTTCCTCAAATTTCAACAAAAGATGAAATGAGTCTTCTTATTAAAACATTTAATGAAATGACTAATAAACTTAAACTTCAAAGAACTGAATTACAAAAAAGAGAAAGAAATGCTGCTTGGTCTGATATAGCTAGAAGAATAGCGCATGAAATAAAGAATCCATTAACACCAATACAACTTTCAGCTGAATATTTACTTTCTAAATCAACAAGTAAAAATTCAAAGATTTATGCAAATACTATACTAAAAAAAGTTTCGTTAATTGAAAAAATGGTTGATGAATTCACACAGTTTGCAAGATTGCCAAAACCCAATTTTAAAAGAAATAATTTAACTAAGATTTGTGATGAATTATTTTTATTTCATAAAAAGAGTTATAATAAAATTAATTTTTCTTATAAAAATCCAAAAAAAGATATATTTTTAAATATAGATGAATTACAAATAACCATGGCAATCTCAAATTTGTTAAAAAATTCTATTGAATCAATAAATGAAATTTCTAAACAAAAAAGAAGTAAGGGTTCTATTTCATTAAACTTATCAAAAAATTTAAAAACAACTTTGATTAAAATTAATGATAATGGTAAAGGATTGCCAAATAATTTCTCTAAAAATAAGATTTTAGAACCATATATAACTACAAAAAAAGCTGGTTCAGGATTAGGTTTACCTATAGTTCTTAAAATTATTCAACAACATAATGGTAATTTTTTTTTAGATAATAATAAAAACGGCACTACAGCAATTATAGAACTTTCAAATAATATTTAATATAATGACTATATATAAAGGTATGAAAAATAAAATTTTAATTGTTGATGATGACCATGATATTTGTGTTACTCTATCAAAAATTTTATCAAATAAAGGCTATGAAACTCTTATAGCAAACAATTCCAAAACAGCGCTAAATGAAATTAAAAAAGTTTCAGTCGATCTTATTTTATTAGATGTTTGGCTAGAAGGAAGTGATAAAGATGGTTTAGAACTTTTAAAAATTATTAAAAATTACAATCCATATACTCCTGTAATTCTTATTAGTGGTCACGCAAATGTAGAAATGGCTGTTAAAGCAGTAAAAGAAGGTGCTTTTTATTTTATAGAAAAACCATTTAAATCTGAAAAGCTTTTTTTATTAATTGAAAGAGCAATAGAAGATGCTTTTTTAAAAAATAAATACCAACTTTATAAAGAAGAGATAAATGAAGATGATCAATTTATTGGTAATACAAATTTAGTAAATAATTTAAAAAAAAAAATTAAACAAATTGCACTTTCGAACACACGAGTCTTAATAACAGGAGAAACTGGTACGGGAAAAAAACTTGTAGCAAAAATTATTCATAATTCATCTAAAAGAGCATCCAAACCTTTTATAACAATAAATAGTTCATTATTAAACTTAAAAAATTTTGATAAAACTTTTTTTGGATCATCAGATCAAGAACAAACTAGTGCTTTAGGTTTTATACAAAAAGCTAATCAAGGAACTATTTACCTTAATGAAATATGTGATCTCGAATATCCTATCCAAGGAAAGATAACAAATTTTTTACAAAAAGAAACTTTTTCAACACATGGTAGTAAAGTAGATTTTAATGCAAATATTCGATTTATATCTTCAACAAATAAAAATTTAAATGAAGAAATACAAAATAAAGTTTTAAGAAAAGACTTGCTGTATAGATTAAATGTAACTTCATTAGAAATTCCTCCGATAAGAGAAAGAAGGGAAGATATACCTTTAATTGTGGATCATTTTATAAAAAAAAATGAAATAAAATATCTTAAAAAAATTAAACTTAGCGAAGATGTTTATTCTAGATTACAAACTGTTGAATGGCCTGGCAATGTAAGGCAAATAAAAAATTTTGTAGAGTGGTTATATATAACATTTTCAAAATTATCTCAAAAAAATGACATAATTACTTCAAAAATGCTACCAAATGAACTTTTAAGTAAAAATGAAGAAAAACAATCTAGTGACAATAATTATAATTCTATTATGAATCTACCTATAAAAGATGCTAGAAAAAATTTTGAAAAACAATATTTAATTAATCAAGTTAAAAGATTTGGTTGGAATATATCTAAAACAGCTAATTTTATAGGAATGGAAAGATCGGCACTACATAGAAAAATAAAAGAAGTAGGTATTAAAAAATGAAAGTTATAATTTGTGGCGCTGGAGAAGTTGGTAAAACTTTAGCAGAGCGTTTATCTAAAGAAGACAACGATATAACTATAATAGATCAATCTGAAGATTCATTAAAGGAAATACAAGAACATTTGGATGTAAATACCTTTGTTGGATTTGGTTCACAACCTGGAATTTTAGATAAAGCTGGTGCAAAAAGTGCTGAAATGTTAATTGCTGTTACACAATCAGATGAAGTAAATATGATTGCCTGTGAAGTTGCAAATTCTCAGTTTAATGTTCCTTTGAAAGTTGCAAGAATTAGAGATCAACACTACTTAGATCCAAATTATGAAACTTTATTTTCTAGAAATCAAATTTCTGTTGATCTTATAATATCACCTGAAACAGAGGTTGCGGAAGCCATAAGAAGAAGATTAATTGCACCAGGAGCTTTTGAAATTATACCATTTAGTGAAAAAAAAATAGTTTTATTAGGAATAAAAATTGACTCTAAGTGTCCTCATGCAGGCAAAATGTTATCAAAAATAAGAGATGAATTTAAAAATTTAAAAATGAATTTTTTATCAATATTTAGAAAAGAAAATATTCTTATGCCTAACGATAACGAAAAATTAAAATTAGGAGATTCAGTTTATGTTATAGCAGATACAAATGATTTACATAATGTTATGACTTTCTTTGGACATAAAGAAACAAAAGCTAATAGTGTAATCATCGTTGGAGGAGGTAATATTGGTGTTTCATTGGCAAAAAGACTAGAAGAAAGTAAATTTGGAGCTACTACAAAATTAATTGAATTAAACAAAGAAAGAGCTGAATCTATAAGTGTAAATTTAAATGATACATTAGTTATAAATGGAAGTAGTTTAGATCCAGAAATACTTCAAGAAGCTAAAATATCAGAAACTGAAACAATAATTTCTGTTACTAATCAAGATGAAGTAAATATTCTTACTTCATTGTTAGCAAAAAAACAAGGCTGTAAAAAGGCAATATCTCTTGCTAATGATACAACTTACAGATCAATTCTAGAACCTTTAGGAATTGATGATGTTTTAAGTCCTCAAGCAATAACAGTTTCTAGAATTTTAAGCTATATAAGAAAAGGTAGTATCAGACAAGTTTATTCTCTAAGAGAAGGTGAGGGAGAAGTGATTGAAGCGGATGCAGTTGAAGCTTCATCGATAGTAAATAAAAAATTAAAAGATTTAAAATTACCTAATGGTGTAAGAATTGGCGCTGTTCTCAGAAATGATGAAGAAGTTTTTATGCCAACACCAAATTTACAAATAGAGCCAGGGGATAGAATAGTTCTATTTTCATTATCAAAAATGATTAAAAAAGTTGAAAATCTTTTATCTGTAAGATTTAGATTTTATTAATATGAAAAATATAACCTATTTAAATAATAAATTTGTAGAACATAAAGTTGCAAAAATTAGTGTAGATGATAGAGGTTTTTTATTTTCTGATTCCGTTTATGAATTAATTAGTGTATTTGATGGGAAAATTATTGATTTAAAACCTCATTTATCCAGATTAGGATCTTCATTAAAAAAAATTAAAATTAATTATAAAGTTAATCAATTAAAATTTAAAACAATTATTAAAAAATTAATAAATAATAATAAAATTATAAATGGATATATTTATATACAAATAACTAGAGGGGTAGCTGAAAGAAAACATGAATTTCCAAAAAAATATAAACCTTCAATTGTCATTTTTACAAAACATTTAAATGTGAATAAAAATATTTATAAAACAGGTGTTAAAATTATTACGATTCCTGATCTTAGATGGTTAAGAAGAGATATTAAAACTACATCATTATTAGCGAATGTTTTATCAAAACAAATGGCTGT
>CAYOOR010000096.1:0-9931 GCA_964405695.1 uncultured Alphaproteobacteria bacterium | reverse complement strand
ATTTTTAAAAAAAAATACGAAGATATCCATATGAATATTGAAATGGAATTACATAAAATAATTGGTAATGTCGAGGGAAAATTACACACCGCAAGATCTAGAAATGATCAAGTAGTAACAGATTTTAAATTATGGATTATTGAAGCTATAAAAAAAATTAATGTTGAAATTAAAAATTTACAAAAAATTCTTATAAAAAAAGCAAGTTTAAATGTAAAAACTATTATGCCAGGATTTACTCATTTACAATCTGCACAAATAATAAGTTTTGCCCATTATTTAATGGCATATTATGAAATGTTAAAAAGAGATAAGGACAGATTTACTAAAAGTATAGATAGAATTAATGAATGCCCTTTAGGATCTGCTGCTTTAGCAGGAACATCATTTAATATTGATAGAAATTTTACATCTAAACTTTTAGGTTTTAAAAAACCTACAATGAATTCTATGGATAGTGTCTCTGATAGAGATTTTGCACTAGAATTTTTATCAAATGCAACAATCTGCGCATCTCACTTATCAAGATTAGCTGAAGATATTGTAATTTGGTCTAGTGATAATTTTAATTTTATTAATTTATCAGATGATTTTTCAACTGGAAGCTCAATAATGCCACAGAAAAAAAATCCAGACTCTGCTGAATTAATAAGAGGAAAAATGGGAAAATTCTCTGCAAATTTTTTAAATCTTATAACTACATTAAAAGCATTGCCTCTAACTTACAGCAAGGATTTGCAGGAGGATAAGGAACCTGTATTTGATAGTTTTGATAATTTAAATTTAATTATTAAAGTAACTTCGGGAATTATGAAAAATATGAAAATAAATAAAAATATTATGTTAAATGCATGTAAAAAGGGTAATTTAATGGCAACGGATTTGGCTGATTGGCTAGTAATGAATCATAATATATCATTTAGAGAAGCATATAAAATAATTGCTAAAATTGTTGGTTTAGCAAATAAAAAGAATTGTCAAATAAATGATTTAACTATAAATGAATTAAATTTAATAAATAAAAATTCAGGGGAAAAAATTAAGAAATTTTTAAATATTGAAAATTCTATTTTTTATAAAAAAAGTATGGGAAGCACTTCCCCTAATGAAATTAAAAAAGCAATAAAAATAGCTAAAAAAGAAATTTATTAATTATTTTAAATAATGAAATTTTTTTCATATATAATTTTTATTTTAATAATTGTAATCTCAACTGTAAGTTGTGGAAAAAAAGGTGATTTAGAAAAACCTGAAAAAAGTTACCCGAGGGAATATCCAAGTGAATAGTTTTAAATTTAAAAAAAATGATTTATTTATTGAAAATATATCAATAAAAAAATTATTAAATAAATTTTCAACACCCTTCTATTGTTATTCAACAAATAAATTAATAGAAAATTATAAAAATTTTGAAAAATATTTTAAAAATTTAGATCCAATTATTTGTTATGCAGTAAAAGCTAATCCTAATATTGCGCTACTTAAAATTTTATCAAAATGTGGTTGTGGAGCTGAAGTAGTTTCCGAAGGTGAACTTAAAAGATCTATAAAAGCAAATATAAATCCAAAAAAAATTATATTTTCTGGTGTTGGCAAAACATATAAAGAACTAGAATTTGCAATAAATAAAAACATTTTACAAATAAATGTAGAATCTTTTGAAGAAATAAATTTAATTGAAAAAATTTCAAAAAAATTAAAAAAAAAAGTACAAATTGGAATTAGAGTAAATCCTAATATTGATGCCAAAACACATAAAAAAATTACAACAGGTAGAGACGAAGATAAATTTGGTATAGATATTAAAACTACAGAAAAAATTATTAAAAAATATCAAAACAATAATAATATAAAACTTTTTGGTTTATCAATACATATTGGTTCTCAGATAACCTCACTAACACCTTATAAAAAAGCTTTTTTAATTATTAAAAATTTAATAAAAAAAATTAATAAAAAAAAAAAAATAATTAAATATTTAGATTTAGGTGGTGGAATTGGAATAAATTATAATAATGAAAAAGTAATAAATTTTAATAAGTACTCAAAAATTATTACTGAAATTATCAAAGATATAGATTGTAAATTAATACTTGAACCAGGAAGAATAATTGTTGCAGATACTGGTATATTAGTTTCAAAAGTTTTATACATTAAAGAAAATAAAAAAAATACATTTATAATTATTGATGCTGGTATGAATGATTTTATGAGGCCGGCTTTATATAATGCAAATCATAATGTTCAATGTACTACTAAAAAAAAAGGACCTAAAAAATTATATACTATCGCTGGACCGATTTGTGAAACAGCTGATACTTTTCAGAAAAAAAAATTATTAAATAAAATTAATAATAACGATTTTTTATTTTTTAATAATGTAGGTGCGTACGGTGCTTCTATGTCTTCTTCATATAATACTCGTCCTATTATTATGGAATTAATTGTTAATAAAAAAAAATATTCAATAATTAGAAAAAAAGAGATTGTAGAAAATCAAATATCTAAAGAAAAGATACCTTCTTGGATAAAAAATATTAAATAAATTTTTTAATTTTTTCATAAACATAATCTGGTTTTATTAAGTCCATTCCTTCTTCTAAAGAAATTGGATTAAAACCAAACTTATGAGGGTCAACTGGTCCACCTGGAGGTACTATAGCATTGATATTATTGACATTTTTTAAGGGTGGAGAGGCACCAAACAAACCAAAAGAATTTATTCCCATTGCACCAGCAAGATTTAACGGACCAGAATCATTTCCTATAAAACACTTTGTTTTAGATAAAATTGATAAATTAACTATTATTGGTTTACAAGAAATAATAATATTTTTTTTTATTTTACATTTAGATACAATTTTTTTTGCTAAATTTTTTTCATTTTTAGCACCAATCAAAAAAATTGTTTTTTTTTTATTTTTATTAATTATTAAATCAATTAATTTTGAAAAATATTCAGGTCTCCAAGTTCTATAAAATGAATAAGGCAAATTATTTTTTAAAAAGGCTGTTTTGTTACAAGAAAATCCTATTGTTATCCAAGGTTTAATTAAATTTTTAAATTTACTCAGATTTTTTTTTATAACAGGCTCTGGAATTTTTAATTTAAAGTTTGATTCAGAATTTATATTATGAATATCTAATAATTTTTTTGCTTTAAAAATATTATTTTTTTTTTTGGAATTAATTCCAATATTTTTTTTTGTTGTTAGCCATATTCTTTGAGCTCCTAATCCAAATCCATATATATTTTTAATTTTAGCTAATCTTGCAGCAATTGCGTATCGAGGACTTCTATGAAATATCCATATAGTTTTAAAATCCATTTTTTTTAAAAAAGAAACTATTTTAGGAAAATAATAAACAGTATTAAAAAATTGCCTGCTATCATTTAAATAAAAAACTTTAGATATATTTTTGTCATATTTTAAAATTTCTTTTGCTAAAGTTGTTTTTCTAGTAAATAAATATATTTTTTTTTTATATGAATTATTAGCAATTGCTCTCAAAAATGGTAAATGCCAAACTATATCTCCTATTCCAGGATATATAGATATTACTGCAGTTTTACCTAATTTGTTAATTGTCATAATTAAGAAATTCTATTTTTATATCAGATATATTTTCACTATTTTCAATATAGCTAGTATTAAAATTTATAGTTTCTTCAGGTGCTATAGTTTTATATTTAGTAGTAAATTCCCAACTGCTTAAAAGATTATTTTTACTATCCAATAGACTTGCCTTTAACAAAGGAAGCTTATAATTTTCTGTATTAGATTTATTAATAATTTTTCCTGAAATTTTTACAACTTTATTATTGTTATTTAAAACACTTATTTCTTTTTCAATTTGATTAAAAATTAAATCTTGTAAGATTTGATTATTATCTTCTTTAAAAATTTGTCCAATTGTAAATTTCGATAAATATTTATCAAATTTTTCTTTTAAAAAATTAAAATTAAAAAAAATTAACAAAATTAAAATTAAAAATAATATAAAATAAAAAGTAAGATTTTTTTTTTTCTTTTCTTTTTTAAAAATATTTTCTTTATAATCAAAGTTTTCATTAATTATTCGATCTGTTGAATTTACCTTTTTTTCTTTTAGTATTTTTTTTTCTTTTTTTTCAATCCAAATATATCCACATTCAGAACATTTTACTTTTTTATTTAAAATATTTTGATTAATGGAATATTTTGTTTTACATTTCGGACAATTAATAATCATTAAAATATTTTCAAAATTAAAATTTTATATCTTATATTAAACGTTATTTAATATTTTTTTATAGAAATGATAATTTTTTTTAGATCTTTAATTTTTAATATATTATTTTATATTTGGACTTTTTTCATTGGTTTTTTTAGTTTTCCAGTATTTTTTATAAATAGGAAATATGATGTTAAAATATGGTTTTTATGGATAAAAGGTAGTAAATATTTACTTAAAAAAATAATTAAACTTGAATATGAAATAAAAGGCGAAAAAAATATTTGTATTAATAAATATGCTATATATGCTTCACAGCATCAATCAGCATGGGACACGATCATTTTACCATATTTAATCGGTGATTGTATTATATTACACAAAAGATCATTATTATTTATTCCTGTATTTGGATGGCATTTATTTAAATTAGGTATGGTAATAATATCCAGAAAGAAAGGAGCTAATAGTTTAAAAAAAATTATTAATAAAACAAAATTTGCAATGAAAGATAAAAGATCCGTTTTAATATTTCCACATGGAACAAGAGTTAAGCCTCAATCCAAAATAAAAATACAATCAGGAATAATTACCTTATATAAACATTTAGATGTAAAAGTAATTCCTATAAAAGTAAATTCTGGTTATTTTTGGGGAAAAAATAAATTTATAAAATATCCTGGAAAAATAAAAATTGAATTTTTAAAACCTATAGAGCCAGGTTTAAATCCAGGTTTTTTTAGAAAGAAAATACAAAAATTAATGTAATTTTTAATCTTGTTTCTCTTTTTCTATTAATTTTCTTATTTTTTTTGTCTCTAAAAATATTTCATACAATTTTTTAGAATTATTTTCTTTAATATATTTTTTTATTAAATTTAATGATTTTTCAAGTTGTTTTGTAATTTTTAATAAATTAGTTTTATTATCTAAAAAAATATCTTTCCACATAGTTGCGTCAGACGCTGCAATTCTAGTAAAATCTCTAAAACCACCAGCTGAAAATTTTACTATTTGCGATTTTTCTTTAGTGCTAACATTTAATACGGATGAAACGATTGAATAAGATATCAAATGAGGCATATGAGAAGTTAATGACAGAATTTTATCATGATCATTAACACTCATTATTTGAACTTTTGAACCAAATTTATTCCATAATTTTTTTATTTTAATTAAAGATTGTTTATTATTTCTTCCAATAGGAGTTAATACACACCATCGTTTATTAAATAATTCTGCAAATCCTGCATTTGGTCCTGAATTTTCTGTGCCTGCAATAGGGTGTGCTGGAATTAAATGTAAATCTTTTTTTTTTAATTGTGAAAAAATTTTTGCTACTTTCAATTTTACTGAACCAACATCTGTTAGAATTGCATCTTTATCAATATATTTTAAAATTTTATTTAAAATATTTTTATATGTTGATAAGGGAGTGCAAATGATAATTAAATCACTATTTTTTACACTTTCTTCTATTTTATTTGTATAAAAATCCCCTAATTTTAACTTTTTAGCTTGATTAAGTGTTTTTATTGATCTAGTAAAGATATTAATTTTTTTACTTAATTTCTTTTTTTTTAAAGCTCGAGCTATTGAAGAGCCAATTAAACCAATTCCAATTAAAGTTGTTTGTTTAAATAAATTCATTTACTCTAAATAGAAAACATTATTTTTTTTTAAAGTAAATTTTTAAAATTCTTATTAATTCTCTTAATTCATTTTTTTTTCCAATAGAAACTCTTAAAAAATCTTTAAGGCCATAATTATCAACACTTCTCAAAATAATTCCTTTTGATAAAAGAAATTTATTTACTTTTTTAGCTGTAAATTTTCCTTTATTTGGAAATTTAATTAATAAAAAATTGGCTATACTAGGAATTGAAACTAAACCTAATTTACTAATCTCATTTTTTAACCAATTCAAATAATACTTATTATGTTTTATAGATTTAATAGAAAACTGTTTATCTTCTAACGCAGCAACCCCAGCTTCAATAGCAGCTTTATTTATATTAAAAGGTAGTCTTATTTTGTTATATACATCTGCTATATTTTTTGAACAATATGCCCAACCTATTCTTAAACCCGCTAACCCATATATTTTTGAAAATGTTCTAGTCATAATTACATTACTATTATTTTTAACAATTTCTTCACCAGCAGTATAATCATTATTTAGAGCATATTCAGCATAAGCAGCATCTATAACTAACAAAACTCTTTTTGGTAGAATTTTAACAAATTTTTTTAACTCTTCTTTATTTAAATATGTTCCAGTTGGATTATTAGGATTAGCCAAAAAAATTATTTTAGTTTTTTTTGTAATCGCCTTATAAAAATTATTTAAAGAATTTTTATAATTATTATCCTTAACTTTAATACCTTTTGCTCCAACCTGCTGTGTAATTATTGGATACATTAAAAAACCATGTTCGGAATAAATAATTTCATCTTTAGGTCCGGAAAAAATTTTGGCGATTGTTGATAAAATTTCATCAGACCCATTACCACAAATAATATTATTTTTATTTAAATTATATTTCTTTGAAATTGCTTTTTTTAATTTATTACTTTGAGGATCTGGATATCTAAAAAATTGATTTTGAAATTCTTTTAATTTTTTAATTACTTTATTACTAATACCAAAGGCTCCCTCGTTTGATGATAATTTAATTATTTTTTTTTTATTAGCTAATTTTGAAATGCCAGCTTCATACTCTACAACGCTCTTATATTTTTTTAAAATATTTAAAAAATTATTCATGATTAACTAAAAATTAATTATAAGACTAAAAAATACAACTTTTAAATAAACTTGAATTTTTTTTTAAAAATGCTACATATGAATAGCCGATTTGATACGTAGCTTGCGGGCAAAAACTGCTAAAGCGCCAACTTTTTTACCACCATGCTTCGTACATCGGTGGTTTTTTTTTATAAAAAATTAAAATGAATAATTCAAAAAAAATAGCACTTTTAGTGTTAAAAAAACCACTAAAACTAGATAGTGGTAAAAATTTAAGAAATTTTAAAATAGCATATCAAACTTACGGAAAATTAAATAAAAAAAAAAATAATGCAATTTTAATTTGTCATGCTCTTAGTGGTGATCAATATGCAGCTGGGGAAAACCCAATAACTAAAAGACCTGGATGGTGGTCAAAAGCTATTGGGCCAAACTTACCAATAGATACAAATAAATTTTTTGTTATATGTTCTAATATTTTATGAGTATGTTTAGGAAGCGCTGGTACAAATGAAATTAATCCCAAAACAAAAAAAATATATAATATGTCTTTTCCAGTTATAACAATCAGAGATATGGTAAATGCTCAAAAAATGTTAATTGATGAATTAGGCATACATAAACTTTTAAGTGTAATAGGAGGATCAGCAGGAGGTTTTCAAGCCTTACAATGGGCAGCAACTTATCCTGAGAATATAGTTTCAGCTATACCGATAGCAACTTCTTTTAGACATTCAGCACAAAATATAGCTTTTCACGAAGTTGGAAGACAAGCAATAATGAGTGATCCTAATTGGTGTAATGGAAATTATATAAATAAAAAAAAAATACCAGAAAAAGGCTTATCTGTTGCTAGAATGTTAGCTCATATAACATATTTATCAGAGGAAGCATTTCAAAGAAAATTTGGAAGAAACTTACAAAATAAATTATCATTGGCATACGGTTTTAAAACAGATTTTCAAGTAGAAAGTTATTTGAAACATCAAGGCCAAGTTTTTGTAGATAGATTTGATGCAAATAGTTACTTATATATTACTAGAGCTATGGATTACTTTGATCTTCCCAGTCAAAAAAAAGGTGGTTTAGAAAATATCTACAAAAATACTCCGGTTAAATTTTGCGTAATTTCTTTTACAAGTGATTGGGTATATCCTACAAAATACAGCAAAGAAATAGTTGATTCTTTGAATAATGTTGGAGCCAATGTAAGCTTTGTAGAAATTCAAACTGATAAAGGTCATGATGCTTTTTTATTAGATGAAAAAGAATTTAATGAAACAGTGAAAGGTTTTTTGAAAGCAACTGCAACTAAAATGGGGTTTTAATTTATAAAATAAAATGAATAGATTAGATTTTGAAATTATAAAAAATGTTATAAAAGATAACTCAAGAATTCTTGATGTGGGTTGTGAAAATGGTGATTTATTAAAATTTTTAAATAAAAGAAAAAAGATTGATGGCAGAGGTTTAGAAATAAGTCAAAAAAATGTTTATATTTGTGTAAAACATGGCTTATCAGTTGTTCAAGGAGACGCAGATAAAGATTTAGTTGCATACCCATCAAAATCATTTGATTTTGTTATTTTAAGTCAAACTCTACAAGCAACACATTCGCCAGAGAAAGTTTTAAATCAACTAGTGAGAATTAGTAAACGAGCAATAGTTTCTTTTCCAAATTTTGGTTCTTGGTTGGTAAGATTAAAACTTTTAATCCATGGGGTTATGCCTCAATCAAATTCTCTTCCTCATACTTGGTATACAACTCCAAATATTCATCTTTGCACTATTAAAGATTTTAAAAAATTGTGTGAAAAAAATTCAATTAATATTGAACAAAGTTTTTATCTAAATAAAAATGGAAAACAAATAAATAATTATTTTAAAAAAAATTTTAATAATTTTTTTTCAACATCTGGACTTTTTGTATTAAAAAAATAATAATTATAACGAATGAAAGTAAAAACTATTCCAATTTTATCTGATAATTACTCTTATTTAATTATTGATAAAGAAAATAAATCCTGTTCAGCTATAGATCCTGCAAGTCCTGAAGAAATAATACCTTTTATTGAAAAAGAAAATCTTGTTCTAAAAAATATTTTAAACACTCATTACCATAATGACCATACAGGTGGAAATTTATATTTAAAAGAAACATATAAATGTAAAATTTATGGTCCAGATGGAGAAAAAGACAAAATTCCAGGTATGGACATAGCTTTAAAAGAAAATGATATTTTAAAAATTAATAATTATAGTGCAAAAATTTTTGAAACACCTGGACATACAGCAGGGCACATAATTTATTGGTTCGAAAAAGAAAAAAAGGTTTTCACAGGGGATACTCTTTTTGTTTTAGGATGTGGAAAGTTATTTGAAGGCACTCCACAAATAATGTGGAATTCACTTTTAAAAATTAGAAATCTACCGAAAGAAACAAAAATATATTGTGGTCATGAGTATTCTAAAAATAATGCTGATTTTGCTCTTTCTATAGAAAAAAATAACAATAAATTAATTAAAAGATCTAAAGAAATAAACAAACTTCTTAATGAAAATTCTTTTACTTTCCCAACTACTGTCGAAAAGGAAATTGAATGTAATCCTTTTTTAAGAGCTGATATTAAAAATGTAAAAAAAAATATTAAAATGGAAAATCATTCTCCTGAAGAAATTTTTAGTGAAATTAGGAAAAGAAAAGATAATTTTTAAGTAACGTTGTATTGTCCACCATTAACGTTCAACGTAGTTCCTGTAATAAAACCTGAATCATCTTTTACTAAATATAAAACTGCTTCGGCAATTTCCTCTGGTTTTCCTAACCTTCCTAAAGGTATTTTGCTTTTAATAATTTTATTTAAAATATCTTGAGGAACCGCTTGTACCATTTCAGTATCAATGTATCCAGGGGCAACACAATTAACGGTAATACCTTTATTTGCAGTTTCTAAAGCAAGTGATTTA
>CAYOOR010000095.1:0-29322 GCA_964405695.1 uncultured Alphaproteobacteria bacterium | reverse complement strand
AATTAGACTAATAGAAAATATTAAAAAAATAATAATTATTAATATTTTATATTCTTCGAAGAATTTATATATCAAATATTCATGTGGAGAAAAAAATTTATATAATCCTTTAAATTTAGTTAAAAGATATATTTTAGACATCTGTAATGCTTAATTTATTTTTATAATTTATGAAAATCGATTTTTTAAAGGAGAAGCATACATTAAAGTCAAAAGTGCGCCATCAAGGACAGGAATAAAGTAATTAACTAATTGATCAATAGGATGAAGTATTTGTGGTCCCATATAAATTACCAAAGGAAAAGTTAATAGAACTAACATTAAAAAGATTGTTCTTCCTATTTTTTTAAATTTATAAATCAAATAGTATGTAACAAACACTAAGATAGTCATCAAAAGCGAGAAAAGTAAAAACATATCGCCAAGTTTATCTATATTAGCATTTTGAATTGCTGCCAATTCTTCTGGTAAAAGTGAATCGGGATATAAAAATGCAATAATTATATATATTGCCCAAACAACTACACTGGCAATAATTAAATTTTTAAAGATCTTTTCCATATAGAATATTCTATCTAAAAAAATAGAAAAAAAACTAAAAAAAACTTCGTGCAAACTTCGTGCATATGGAAACACAACAAATGCAGTAAAAACAAAGGGATTTGGTAGCGAGGGGGAGATTTGAACTCCCGACACACGGATTATGATTCCGCTGCTCTAAACCACTGAGCTACCTCGCCTCATGGTTAGAATGTATAATAAATATTATTATTTCAAGTAAATAATTAATCATGCAATTTTAAAAATTAAATTTTCTAATTTTTCTGAAATTTTAATTTGACATGCGAGTCTTGAGTTTTTTTTTAAATTATTAGTTAATGATAAAATTTCTTTTTCCTCAATTGATTGTTTTTTTAATAAATTTAAGTGTTTAGATAAAATATAGACATGACAAGTTGAACAAATCATTTCTCCTCCACATGCGCCTTCTAAACTAAGGTTATTTTTTTTAGATATTTCTAATAATGAATCACCATTTTTAGCATTAATTAATTTTAATTTTCCAGATTTATCTAAATATTTTATTTTAACCATTTTAATTATTTAATATTTTTGATATTTTTTTTGCAGTATATTCTAAATCTTTTTCTGTATTATCTTTACTAATTCCAATTCTTAATGTCGATTGAGCATCAAATTTATTTAATCCTATTTCTTTTAATACGTATGATGGTTCACCCGAACCAGATCCACAAGCTGATCCTGAAGAAATAGATATATTATTTAATTTTGAGAATAAAAAATCTGTTTTATTATCTAAAAAAGTAATATTTATATTGTGATCTATACTATTTTTACCATTTAATTTGAAATTAACATTTTTATCACGTAATATTCGAATAAATTGTTCTTTTAATTTTTTAATTTTTTTATAATTTTTAATTCTTTCAGTAGTAACTAATTTAACTGCTTCACCAAAGCCAACACATAAGGCTGTTGGCAAAGTTCCAGATCTTATTCCTTTTTCTTGACCACCTCCTGAAATAAGTGGCATAATTTTTATTTTTTTATTTTTTTTAATAAATAATCCTCCAATACCTTGTGGGCCGTGTATCTTATGAGAAGAAAAACTAGCAAAATCTAGATTAAGATTTTTTAAATTTGTTTCTATTTTGCCAAGAGATTGTGATAAATCTGAATGAAAAAAAATTTTATTTTTTTTACATATTTCACCAATTTTTTTGATCGGATGAATTATTCCAATCTCATTATTTACATGCATTAACGATACAAGAAATGTTTTATTTGTAATTTTTTTTTCAAAATCGTTAAGATTAATTTCACCAAATTTGTTAACTTTCAAATAAGTAATTTTACAACCTAAAGTTTCTAAAAATTTACATGATTCCAATATACATTTATGTTCTGTTACACATGTGATTATATGATTTTTTTTTTTTTGAGTGAATGCTAATCCTTTTAAAATCAAATTATTTGATTCAGTTGCCCCAGAGGTAAAAAAAATTTCTTCTTTATTAACAGAAAGAGATTTTGCTATTTTTTTTCTAGAAAATTCAATATATTTATTTGCAATCCATCCATGTGTATGTGATTCTGAATGTGGATTTCCGAAATCTTTCTTTAAAAAAGGTTCCATTATTTTAAATACTCTTTTATCAATAAGTGTTGAGGCATGATTATCTAAATAGATATTTTTATTTTCCATATACTTCTAAATACCAGAACCATCGCCTGCTGGATTATCTACAATTTGAGCTGGAATACCAACCACTGTTACATTATTTGGAACATTTTTTGTAACAACAGAATTGGCTCCAATTTTTGAATTTTTTCCTATAATTATAGGGCCGAGAACTTTTGCACCGGCACCAATTGTAACATTATCATTAATGGTAGGATGTCTTTTCTTTTTAATTCTTTTTGTACCTCCAAGGGTAACTCCTTGGTATAAACTAACATTATTTTTGATTATTGTTGTTTCTCCTATAACAATACCCATTCCATGATCAATAAAAAAATTTTTTCCAATCTTTGCCGCAGGATGTATCTCAATACCTGTTAAAAATCTTGCTATATGAGAAAAAACTCTAGCTATTAGTTTTAAATGAATATTCCATAAAAAATTAGATATTTTATATAAAATTATGGAATGTAATCCAGGATAACATAGTAATAATTCAAAATAAGATCTAGATGCAGGATCTTTTTTTTTATATGTGTCTAATATTTCTTTAAAATTCTTTAAAAACATATTTACTAACTTTCTAAATTATATATTTATTTACGTATTTTATTGAATATTTCTACTTAATTAATAAATTTTAATAAAGATATATTTTATTAATTGCCTTTTATTAAATTTCGATTATAAATCTAATATCTACAAATGACAGAAATATTAATTAATGGTCCTCAAGGAAAACTTCAAGGATATTACAAACATCACGAAAATGCAGAGAATATGGGTCTAATTTTACATCCAAGAAACTGTACAGAAAATTCTATAGATAATAATGTTGTAAATGCTTTATTTGAAACATATGAAAGTAATAGTTTTTCAACATTAAAAATTAATTTTAGAGGAATAGACAAATCAGAAGGTGAAATAGAAGAAGATGGTATTGGAGAATTAAGTGATGCTGCTACAGCTTTAGATTGGCTACAAGAACAAAATCCTGATACAAAAAATTGTTGGGTTGCAGGAATTGATTTCGGAGCTTGGGTAGGATCACAATTACTTATGAGAAGGCCTGAAATTAAAGGCTTTATCAACGTAGCAACTCCAATTAAAGATTTTGATTTTTCTTTTTTATCACCCTGCCCTGCATCAGGTTTAATAATACATCCAAATAAAATTATAGATGTTGAACAAAAAAATATATCTTTGTTAGTTAAAAAATTAGCATCTCAAAAAAAAATAAAAATTTCATATAAAAAAATGGTTACAGATTTAAATTTTAAAAACAAAGAAAATGAATTAAAAAAATATTGTAATAAATTTGTCTCAGAAATTCTGAACAATTTAAAAAGGATGGAAGATAACCCCGCCAGTTGATGATTTATTTATTCCAGTTGTACCAGGAAATGTAATAGGTAGATTTAACAATTTTCTTACAGACAAATAAGCAAAAGCATAAGCTTCAATGGCATCACCATCCCAATTATATTTCTCAGTTAAACAAACGTTTATCTTAGAAAATTTTTTTTTTAAAATTTCAATTAAAAATTTATTTAATCTACCACCGCCTGAAATAATACATAAATCTGGGTATGTTGGTAAATGTTTTAAAGCATTATACAAGCTTTCACAAATAATATTTACTAATGTAGCCGCTCCATCATTAACATTTAATTTTTTCATTATAGATAATGAAAAAAATTTTCTATCTAACGATTTAGGAGGATGAATAAAAAAAAATGGATTATTCATATATTTATTAAAGATTTTAATATTACATTCTCCTTTTTTTGCAACTAAACCTTTATTATCATATTTTTTTTTTAATTTTAATGAAATCCAATCATCAATTAAAGAACAGCATGGACCAACATCAAAAGCAATTATCTTATTTAAACTTTTTTTTAATTTATGATTAAAATTTGTTAAGTTTGATATACCTCCAAGATTTATAAAGCATATATTCTTCTTTATTTTTTTAGTTAAATAAAAATGAAAAATAGGTGTTAAAGGGGCTCCTTGTCCTCCTTTACTAATATCATTACTTCGAAAATTACCAACTACTTTTTTATTAAGAAGATTTGATAGTTTTTGCACATTTCCAATTTGTAAACTATATCCATTGTCAGGATTATGAGAGATAGTCTGTCCATGAAAACCTATAACATCTATTTTATTAATATTAACTTTTTTTTTTTTAAGAAACTTTTTAATTATTGAATAATTCATTAAAGTAAATTCGTCTTCTATTTCAATGATTCTTTTTTTTCTTTTATATTCATTAAAATTTATTTTTTTTTTAAAAATACTTTTAATTTTTTTACTAAAGGAATTAGTAAATGGATAATAATCTGATGTTTCCATTTTTATTTGTTCTTTACCATTTGTTTTGATTAATGCAATATCAACACCATCAGCAGAAGTACCGCTCATTAATCCGATAGCATTAAATTTCTTTGTATTTATCATGTATTAATTTTAAATTATAAATAATAAAATATTTTTAAAGATAGGATATTATATTGATTATAAAGTTTCTTTTAAAAATTATAAAAAAAAATGAAAAAAATAAAATCTAAACTAATTAAAGAATTAAAATCAAGGGGATATATACATCAATGTACAAATATTGAAAAATTAGATCAATTAGCTGAAAAGAAAAAAATAATAGCATATATAGGTTTTGATTGTACTGCTGAAAGTCTTCATGTGGGAAGTTTAATTCAATTAATGTTAATAAGAATTTTACAAAAAGCTGGACACCAAGTAATAGTTTTACTTGGTGGAGGAACCTCAAAAATAGGTGATCCTTCTGGTAAAGATAAATCAAGACAATTATTAAATGAAAAAGAAATTAAAAAAAATTCTGAAAATATTAAAAAAAATATAGAAAAATTTACTATAAAAAATAACGATATAAAAAAAATTAAATTTCTCGATAATTCTCAATGGTTAGAAAATATAAATTACATAAATTTTCTAAGAATTTACGGAAAAAACTTTTCAATCAATAAAATGTTAACAATGGATAGTGTTAGTGAAAGATTAAAAAGAGAACAACCTTTATCATTTTTAGAATTCAATTACATGATAATTCAAGCTTATGATTTTGTAGAATTAAATAATCGTGTAAATTGCAATGTACAATTTGGTGGATCAGATCAATGGGGTAATATAACCGCAGGTGTTGATTTGATTAGAAGGATAAATAATAAAGAAGTATTTGGTTTTACAACACCTTTAATTACAACTTCTTCAGGAGAAAAAATGGGTAAAACAAATAAAGGGGCTGTATGGTTGAGTGAAAATTTATTATCTTCTAATGGATACTGGCAATTTTGGAGAAATGTTGAAGATAATGATGTTATAAAATTTTTAAAATTGTTTACAGAATTACCAATTGAAACTATTAATAAATTAAAGAATAATTCTAGCTTAGAAATTAATAAAAATAAAAAAATTTTAGCTGATAAAGCAACTAATTTATGTCATGGAAAAAATTTAGCTGATAGTTTTACAATAAAAAAAAACGATATAATTAAAGGAGTAGAAGCTTACAAAATAATTAGTTTAAACAAAAAAATTATTCAGAGTAATAGTGAATCAAGAAGATTAATTAGAGGCAAGGCAGTTAAATTAAATCAAAAACTAATTACAAATGAACTTGAAATTATTTCAGAAAAAAATATTAAAAATAATAAAATTGAAGTATCAATTGGTAAAAAAAATCATTTTACAGTTAAAATAATTTAATTTTCTTTTTTTTCCTCAGATTTAAAAACACTAAAAAACTTTTGAATAAAACCCGGAGTAATAGTTTTTAATGGATTAACATTAACTTCTGGTTCATCTAAATTTCCAGTAATAGTATAAATAAAGGACCAAATACCTTTTCTTTCATTTGTTAAAATTTTTCCTAAAACTGGGATTGAACCAATTATTTTATTAAGAGTTACCATAGGTATAATAGCGCCTTCTAAATCAATTTCTTTTTTTCTTAAATAAATTTTACCTTGATTAGAAAATCCTATATCAGGTCCATAAGCTTCATATTTTTTTAAATCTAAAACACCCTCACTTAATTCAAATTCAGATTTTAATTTATTTATTAAAATTCCTTCTCCTGATAAAGCTGAAACTATTCCTATAGATGCTAAATTTAAAATAGTTGCAAGTGTAGGAGCTTTAATTAATCTCATATCTCTTATAGTTACATTTGCTGATAGAGGATGACTAGTTTTAGTATCATCATAATTACCATGCAAAACAAATTCCCCTCCTTTTCCACTTTTATTTATATTAAAAGTTTGTAAAAATAATCCTGCATCATCTGAATTAATAGTTAATTCCCTTGAGTCAATTTTCGGAGTAATAGATATTATAAATTTTTTTTGATTACTCAGTTTTGAATCTAATTTTACATCATTAAATATTTTTTTTTTATATTGTAAAATTGCACTAGTATCATAAATACTTTTTTCTTCTGCAACTAAAATTTCTCTAGCATTTAAATTAATATACACTGGCTGTAATTTATCTAAAAAACTTTCTTTTTCTTCATCTTTATCAAAAAATGTTTCTTTTAATGTTTTAGAAAAATCAAAATAATCTCCATCTAAATCTAACGTATTAATATCTTTCTTACGTAAAAAATTAAGGTTAATATTTTTTTTATTTTTTGTTTTTGTTTTTACTTTAGCACTTTTAAAAAGTTTATTTGCATAATGTAATGATGCATCAAAATTATAAAAAGTTTTATCTTCTGAAAAAAATATTTCTTTTGCTTGAATATTAATATTTATCGGCTGTAATTTATCTAAAAAACTTTCTTTATCTTCTTTGTTTGAAAAACTATCTTCTATAATTTTTGAAAAATCAAAATAATCTCCTGCTAGCTCTAATTTACTTAATTTTTTATCTCTTAATATTTTTAAATTTATTTTTTTTTCATCCTTTTTTAAATTTATTTCTAAATTTTTATAAGGTTTAAATTCTTTTGAAAATTTTATCAATGCATTCATTTCATTTTTTTCCTCATTATAATTTAAAATATTTATTTCATCTAAATTTCCATTTACAAAATTAAAATCTATTTCAGCAGTTGCATTTATACCTTTTTCTTTTTTTAAATCTAAATATGGTATATTTAATTCCGTTTCTATTAATTGATTAGAAGTTTTTATTTTTTCTTTACCTTCATCAAAAATAAAATACGTTGAATCTAATTTAATAGTACCTTTAATATATTTTGATATATCAAAACCAAAAGATTTTTCTATATCACTTTCATTTATAATTCCAGTTAAAATATATTTACTTGCAAATTCTTATTTATTTTTATAATTTTTTTTTCCCTTTAAAAATATATCTACTCCGCCTAAAATAGCATTACCTTCTATATCAAAGTAATCGTTAGTAACAAGAAACTTTAAATCTTTAGCTTCTAAATCTAAATCATAAAAAATTTTTTTTCTAAATAACTTCGTTAAACTTCCATTCGCTTTCAAATCTTTTAAATTTAATTCAGCATAACCTTCGTAAAAGTCTTCTTCAATTCTTGTTGAAAATTTATCAACAATTATTTTATTATTGTTTGGAGTTAAATTACCTTTTAATTTAATAGAATTTATTTTTAGTTTATTACTAAAAACTGATGGCATATCTATAAAGCCATTTGAAATCTCAATTTTATTTGTATTCAATTTTCTTTCCGTAATTAATGGCAGAAAATTAATATGGAGTTTTAAATTATCGAATTCAGAAATTTTTTTATCATCAATTGAAAAAATACTAAATTGTTTACCGTTAACAATAATTTTTTTTTCTGTTTTATCAAATTTAATTGTTGGATTTTTTATTGATGTATAAAATTTTTCAGACTTAAATCTATCATTAATAAAATTTTCTAAATATTGACTTGAAAATTCCCCTTTATTCAAGATCCATGCCATATAAATCAAACTGGAAATTATTAATAAAATTATTAAAGAAATAAATGTTTTAAAGATTTCTTTCATTTTTTTATAATTATTTTTTAAATAAAGCTGCTTCTAAAAAAATATCAATATTACCATCTAAAACAGAATTACAATTAGATACTTCTGTACTATTTCTAAGGTCTTTAACCATTTTATAAGGATGCATTATATATGATCTTATCTGTCTTCCCCAACCAATTTCAGATTTATTTTCATTATTTGAATGTTGTTCAATCTCCTTTTTTTGTAACTCAAGTTCATAAATTCTTGCTTTTAACATTGATAAAGCAGTTGATTTATTTTTGTGTTGTGATCGATTGTTTTGACATTGAACAACAATTTTAGTTGGTAAATGCGTAATTCTTACTGCGCTATCAGTTTTATTAACATGTTGCCCTCCAGCTCCGGATGCTCTATAAGTATCAATTCTTAAATCTTTATCTTTAATTTCAACATCTATTTGATTATCAACTACAGGATATACCCATACTGAAGCAAAACTTGTATGTCTTCGAGAATTAGAATCGAATGGTGAAATTCTAACTAATCTATGTATGCCAGATTCCTTTTTTAACCAACCATAAGCATAATTACCATTTATTTCCATAGTCAATGATTTTATACCAGCCTCATCTCCAGAATTTTCTTCTAAAATATTAAAAGTAAATTTTTTTTTTTCACACCATCTGGTATACATTCTTACTATCATTTCAGCCCAATCTTGCGCCTCTACACCTCCAGCACCAGAATGTACATCCAAAAAACAATTATTGGGATCAGCCTCTCCAGATAAAAAGTTTTCAAATTCTTTTTTTTTTATTCTTTTAGATAAAATTTGAATATTTTTTTTTATATCAAGAATTAATTTTTCATCATTTTCATTTGTTATTTTTATTAACTCATTTAGTTCTTCATATTCTTTTTCTAAATCTAAAAAAGAATTAGCTTTATTTTCTAAAAAATTTTTTTCCTTTATTATAGATTGGGCTTTTATCTGATCGTCCCAAAAATTTTTTTTTTGAATTTCAAGTTCTAATAACTTAACTTTCTTTAAAATATTATTTAAATCAAAGACCCCCCCTAAGATTTTTCAATGATATTTCCAATTTTTTTAAAATATTTATTATTTCTTTTTTAATCATTTAATAAAGACCTCCAAGTCCTTGTATGTTTGAATTTGAATAATTTCCAAAATCGTTCTTTTCAAATTCTTTATTTGAACTAAAAACTTCAAAAATAATATTTTTATCATCTTTTTTGGCAAGTTCACCAGTTTTTAAATTTATTTTTACTAATTGAGCCTTTGAAGGTATTCTAAAAGGAACACCCTTCTCATCTTTCAATGCCATATACATAAAATCTCTAAAAATTGGTGAAGCTACACTTGCTCCAGTTTCTCTAGGACCAAGTGATTTTGGATTATCAAAACCCACATAAACACCAACAACTAAATCAGGTGAAAAACCTATAAACCATGTATCATTACTATTATTTGTTGTTCCTGTTTTTCCAGCAAGTGGTTTTTTAATAACTGAAACTTTTTTTCCAGTGCCTCTTAACACAGCACCTTCTAACATTGATACCACTTGATAAGCATGGACAGAATCTATTACTTCTTCACGACTATCAACAATTTTTGGATTATTTATAAAACCTACATCATCTCCATTACATTTCAAACAAATACTATTATCATGTTTATCAATTGTTTTTCCATTTCTACTTTGAACTCTATCGATTAATGATGGGGAAATTTTTTTACCTCCATTTACTAACATTGCGTAGGCTATAGTCAATTTTTCAAGTGTTGTTTCGCCAGCACCTAGTGCCATTGATAATACAGATTCCAAATTATCATTAATATTTAATTCTTTAGCTCTATTCACTATAGATTCTATTCCAATCATTTGAGCTAAACGTATAGTCATCAAATTTCTTGATTTTTCTAAACCTAATCTCATTGTACTAAGACCATAAAATTTATTTGTATAATTTGATGGACTCCATTTTCCTAAATCTGCCCCTTGATCAATTACAAATGGAGCATCTAATATTTTTGCATTTGGGCTATGTCCTTTTTCAAGTGCAGTTAAATATACAAAAGGTTTAAAAGCAGAACCAGGTTGTCTAAATGCCTGTGTAGCACGATTAAATTCACTTTTATTAAAACTTATACCTCCTGACATTGCTAAAATTCTTCCGGTATGAGGATCTAAAGCTAATAAAGCACCATTTATATCAGGGAATTGTCTTAAATAAAAAAGATTAAGTTCTCCATATTCAAGAAAATCTTCTTTACTATTTTTTGCTTCTACATAAACAATATCCCCGATTGTAAGAACATCACTAGGATGCTTTATAGGAGGTCCAAGATATTGATTTCTCCTCCATTGTCTTGCCCATTTTAAATCACTTAAATTTATTCTTCCATAATTATCATTTTCAAAATGAATATTTATACCTGCATTATCTATGTGTATAACAACTGCTGCTTCCCATTTTGGAAAAGCTTCTGGTATCGATATTAAAGATAAATCATTTTTTAAATTTGATTTTTCTATATCAACATTTGCTAAAGGGCCTCTCCATCCATGTCGTTTATCATAATTTAACAAACCTAATTTAAGTTTTTCATCTGCAATTTTTTGTAATCTCGGATTAAGAGAAGTTCTGACTGTAAGACCACCTTTATATAATTTATCTTCACCATACTTATCAATTAATTGTTTTCTTACATCTTCTAAAAAATACTGAGCTTCAACAGGCTTTAATTCATTTCTTTGATTAATATTTAATTCAGAATTTTTTGCTTTAGTAGCTTGATCTTTAGTTATTATCTTTTCTTGCAATAATCTTTTAATAACCCAGTTTCTTCTACCTAACGCAGCATTTTTTTTTCTTATTGGGTGATAATTATTTGGTGCCTTAGGAAGAGCCGCCAAAAATGCTGCTTCTGATATAGTTAATTCATTAAGTGATTTATTGAAATAATTTAAACTAGCTGCAGCAACTCCATATGACCTAAATCCAAGATAAATTTGATTTAAATATAATTCTAGAATCCTATTTTTATCTAAAATTTGCTCAATTCTAAGAGCTAAAAGAATCTCTTTTATTTTTCTTTTATAAGAAACCTCTCTTGATAAAAAAAAATTTTTTGCGACTTGTTGAGTTATAGTAGATGCACCTTCTGGTCTACCACCTAAATTATTTATATTTCTTTTTAATGCTCGGACAATGCTTGTTAAATCTATGCCAATATGATTATAAAAATTCTTATCTTCAGCAGATAAAAAAGAATCTATAACTATTTTTGGAATTGACTCTAAAGGTACAAAAGATCTTTGTTCAGCGGCATATTCTGAAATTAATCTACCATCTGAAGCGTATACTCTTGTTACCATAGGAGGTTCGTAATTAATTAATTGTTCATGATCTGGAAGATCGAGAACAAAATTCCAAACAATAAAAAGAAGTAAAATGAAAAAAGCAAATAAAGATATAAAAACAGAAGAAAAAATAGTTATTAACTTTTTTAAATTTATCATTTTTTCAATATTCTATTAAATTAGAAATTATTATATTATTATTTAATTTTATAAAAAAGTTATTATATCTATGCTATAATAATACATTATTATAACGAATATATTTATTATTTATTCATGAAAAAAAAATGCAAAGATTTCAATATAATTTAATAGCTAGTAATTTTAAGTTAATTAATTTAAAAGATATTTTTATTTTTTCAAAAATTTTTAAAAGGTTTGTACAAAAATGGACAAAAGAATTATTGTTGATTCTTCATTTAATGAAGAAACAAGAGTTGCTTTTATTAATGGTTCAGAAATTGAACATTTCGAAGTTGATACTTCTTCAAATAAAAAACAATTAAAAGGCAATATATATTTAGCAAAAGTAAGTAGAGTTGAACCATCATTACAAGCAGCTTTTGTAAATTATGGTGGAAACAGACAAGGCTTTCTTCCTTTCACTGAAATAAGTAGAGATTATTATAAAATTCCTGAAGCAGATAGAACTAAAAAAAAAAATGAAGAGTTTGTTGTAAAAGACTATTATAGAGACACACCTGAAAAACAAAAAAAACAAGTTTATTCAAAATATAAAAATTATAAAAGATATAAAATTCAAGATGTAATAAAAAAAAACCAAATCATGCTGGTGCAAATTGTTAAAGATGAAAGAGGTAATAAAGGGGCTGCATTAACTAATTTTTTAAGTATAGCGGGAAAATACTGTGTATTAATGCCTAACAAATCATTTGGAATAAAAATTTCAAAAAAAATCAGTGATTTTAAAGAAAGAGATAAACTAAAAGCAATTGCAAATAGTTGTGATTTAACTGAGGAAATGGGAATGATTGTTAGAACTGCTAGTAGAGATTGTGATGAAAAGAATCTAAAAAAAGATTTTGATTATGTATTAGGAATTTGGAAATCAATTAAAGAAAAAACAATTAATTCATTAGCACCGACAATAATTAATGAAGATTCTAATATTGTTAATAAATTTATAAGAGATAGTTTTATTGAAGAATATAAAGAAATTATTATTGATGGTCAAAAAACGTTTGAACAAGCAAAAAAATATATGAAAACATTATTACCTGAACAAGAAAAAAAAATAAAAGAATATAAAAATACAAAACTGTCTGTTATGGAATTTTATGAATTAGAAGATAAAATAAATTCTATATATGATACTAAAGTAAGATTAAAATCCGGTGGGTACATTATAATTAATTCTACTGAAGCATTAACAGCAATTGATATAAATTCAGGTCAATCAACTAAAGAAAGGAATGTCGAGGAAACTGCTTTAAAAACAAACATTGAAGCTGTAGATGAAATCTGTAAACAAATAAGAATTAGAAATATTGCAGGTTTAATCGTTGTTGATTTTATTGATATGGAAATAATTAGAAATAAAATCATTGTTGAAAGAAGATTAAAAGATACTCTCAGATATGATAGAGCAAAATGTCAAATAGCAAGAATTAGTAAATTTGGATTATTAGAATTATCTAGACAAAGAATTGGGCCAAGTTTAGAAGAAACAACTATGGAAGATGAAATAATATCCGGAATAAGATGCACAATAAGATCAACAACTTCTTCAGTGGCAAAAATATTAAGAAAATTAAAATATTTAAAAATTGAAAAGAAAGTTAAAGAAATAAATGTTTATTTATATAAAACGCTAAATGAATATATTTTAAAAAATAATAAAGAATTTATAAAAGAACATGAAAAAAAATTAAAAATTAAAATTAATTTTATTGAAGATAATAATATTGCACCTCCATTTTTTATTATTAAAACAAAAGAATTAATAAAAAAAAAGAATGTCATGAATATAATTTATGATGATATTCCAAAACTAGTTCCAGAAGATGAAAAAATAGATATTAAATTAAGAACAAAAGAAAAAGAAAAAATTAAACAACAAGATACAAAACCTAAAAAAAAAGAAAATAAAAAAATTAAAATAATTAAAGAAAAAACAATTGAAGATAAAACTTTGGTAAAATAACTAATAACCTAGATTTTCATTTTTTTTCTTATTTCAGTCGCTGATATTCCTTCTATTTCTTTGGATAAAGAAATTTTTTCTATTTTATAACCCACTCCTCTTCCATAACAAATATTTGTAATATTTGGTACTTTAATAACTTCAAATTTACCTTCATACTTTTTCAAAGCGGCATCAATATTCATTTTAACTGTATTAAAATCAAAGGGATTTGAGTCATCAGTTCCACTTGTATCTCTTATCATTATTATTACTTGCCCTGTTTTTTTTAAAATTTCTTTAAACAAAGTTTTGTGCCCATCATGAAAAGGTTGAAATCTTCCTAACATTTGTGCAGTAGGTTTTTTCCAATTAATAGTCATCGTTAATTACTCTTTCTATTACATGATTAGCCCAATATTTTGCATTTTTAGATTCAATTCTAAAATTATATTTTTTTGGTTTTTGAAATATTTTATTCGTATCTTTAAATCTTCCACTTTTTTCTGTATCCATCCAAATTATTATATCTGGATCTAAAATTTTTCTAGTTTCTGCTAAAGGACAAACAAAGTCAGCTAGAGGACTAGTTTTTTGTGATATAATAAAATTTGAAAATCTTTTCATTCTATCAGCTTGTCTTAAACGACCTTCTTCAGAAAAATCCCAGTCATTAAAATATTTTCTTATTTCATCAGCATTCAAATGTATAATTGGTAGATTTTTTGCTAATTCTTTCGATAAATATGTTTTGCCAGTTCCTGGTAACCCCATAATTAAAAATTTTCTTGGTTTTAAAATTAATTTATTTTTAACAATAAATATTTTCTTTTCTAATTTATTATTAATAAATTCTTTTTCTTTTTCTAAAAAAAGCATATTTTTATTTACCTTTTAAAAAAAACTTCTTAATTTTTTTAAATTTATTATAACCATTGACATATTTTCCCCAAAAAATACAATTCCAACCTCTTTCATGAAAATAATATAAAAATGTTTTGGTTAATATTTCTAAACTTGCAATCGAACTAGCCCATGAAATTTCCCCAGTTATAAACCAAGCTATCACAAAAGTATCTAAGCTGGCAATTATCCTCCAGGTAATAGATTTTATTAGAGACCTTTTTCTTGATACTGAATAAATCATATTATTTAATTAAATAGAAGGATTAAAAGTATGAATTCCACATTCATTCTTTTTAAAATTCTTCCACCTCCCTGATCTTATACTTTCATTATAACTTGCTTGATTTGTACATGAAAAACACCCTATTGATTTAAAACCTTTTTTTACCAAAGGATGTTGTGGCAAATTATTCTTTTTAATATATTTATTAATTTTTATTAAAGACCAATCCGCTAAAGGATTAATTTTTATATGATTATTTGATTTTTCAATTTTATTAATAAATTCTCTTTCAAATCCATGAATACGCTTTCGACCGGTGATCCAAGCATCGTAATTATTTATTATTTTTTCCAAAGGAAGTACTTTTCGAATTTCACAACATTTATCAGGATCTTTTTTATACAATTTCTCGTTTGGATCTTTTTTTTTTAAATCTTTATTTGAAGGTTTTAAAGTAAGAATATTTTTTAATTTAAGTAATTTTTTGACTCTTTTTTCATAATCAAGTGTTTCAGGAAAAAGTTTACCTGTATTAAGAAAAATTATTGGAGTATATGGATCAATTTTTGAAATCATATGAAGAATTACAATACTTTCACTTCCAAAAGAGCTTGTTAAAACTATTTTTTTTTTAAAAACTTTTTTAATCATTACTTTTAAAAGATCTATTGAATCTAATTTAGAAAATTCTTCTGAAAGTTTTTGAAAATCACTATTATTGAACATTATCTTTAAGAACCTCTTTAATTTTATTTAATTGTTTTTCCGGGCCTACTCTATTACAAAAATTTCCTAAACTTTCTTTTATCTTTTTATTTTCTTTAAATAACAAAAAAATTTGTTCTAGTGCTTTTAATAAATCATTATATGAAACTTTGTCTAAAATTTTTGAACTGAGCCTAGACCCTTCAAAATCACCTCCTGAAAATAGTGCGTATGTTTTTGGTGATCTACCAACAATTCCTATATCACCGGCATATGGTCTTGCACAGCCATTAGGGCACCCAGTAATCCTAATACTAAAAACTTCATTTTCTAATTGATGTTTAAGCAAAATATTATCTATTTTAGTAATTAGTTCTTCCCTTACTCTTTCTGCTTCTGCAAGAGCTAAACCGCATGTAGGCAATGCCGGACATGCAAGAAACCAACGATTAATTGAAGAAATTTTTTTAATAATCAAATTTTTTTTTAAAATTAATTCTATTAAATTCTTATTTTTTTCATCTATGTCCCCTAGAAAAATATTTTGATCTGTAGATAATGTAACTGAGGGTTTAAAATCTTTTATTATTTCTAAAAGTCCGGATTTAATTTTTATATTTCCATTATCAACAATTCTGCCAGAAGGGATAAATATACCTATATACCATTTACCATCTCCTTGAGGATGCCATCCTAAATGATCAACAACTTTTAAATCATTATTATTTGGTTTAGAAAAATTCTTTTTTAAATTTTTCTCAATTTTTTTTTTAAACCAACTGATACCTTTTTCATCAACTAAATATTTTAATCTGGCATGTTTTCTATCTGATCTATCTCCAAAATCTCTATGTATAAATACAATTTCTTCTAATATTTTAATTAAATCTTTTTCTTCACAAAATAATAAAGGTTTTGCTAAATATGGAAAAGTTTTAGGATTGTTGTGTGTCATTCCTAACCCACCTCCTACAGCAATGTTATATCCTAAAATTTTTTCATTTTTATAAATTAAAAAAATAGCAATATCGTTGGTTAAAACATCTATAGAATTATCATCATACGTTGTAATGCCGATTTTAAACTTTCTAGGCAAATAATTTTTTTTATAAATCGGTTCTTTTTTAGTAAATTCATATTTTTCACCATTAATCCATATCTGACCGTAGCTTGAACTTTTAGGAACAAAATATGAAGATATTTTATTAGCATCTTCTCTTAATTTTATATGAATTTTATTTTTAATAGGAGCAGCTATAGTAGTTACATTTCTAACAACATCTCCGCATGCTCCATATGTTGTCAAAAAAATTGAACTAACACTTTTAATAATATTTTTTAAATTATTTTTTAAGATACCGTGAAATTGGAATGTTTGTCTTGTAGTAATTCTTAAAGAATTATTTGAAAACTTTCTTGCTAAATTATCTAATTCTATATATTGATCTGATGTAAGCTGGCCACCAGGAATTCTAGTTCTAATCATAAAATTAAATTCTTTTTCTTTACCTTTTTTTTTTAAAATTGTTGCTGTATCTCTATTGTATTGTTGATAAGTGCCATGAAATTTAAGTAATTGTATTTCATCTTCTTCAAAATACGAATATGAATTATTTAGTTGGTTAGCAATCTGTCCAGCCAAAAAATCACTATTTTTTTTTATTTGTTCAACTTTAGATAATACGGTGCTGTTCATAAATTTTTTTCTCACTATTTAAAAATATTTTTTTATTTTTTTCCTTTTGATACCAATTTAAAATAGGACTTAATAAAACATTCTTACCAATAACCAATAATGCTGGTGTGCCTATTTTTTCTAAATCTATATCTTTAGAAAAATTAATTAATGTACTAATTAAAATTTTTTGATTTATTTGAGTTGCGTTTGAAATAATGGCAATATTTTCATTTTTATCTCTTCCGCTACTTATTAGTTCAGAACAAACCCATTTAATTCTTTGTAAACCCATATAAACAACTACTAATTGAGAGGTTTTAGAAAAACTTTTCCAATCTATAGTATCTGGCTTTTCACCGCCGGCACCATAGGCTGAAACAAAAGTTATTGAAGTATTAAAATCTCTATGAGTAGCTGGTATTCCAGCATATGCCAAACCAGCAATGCCGGCTGTAGCACCAGGTACAATTCTAAATGGAATTTTATTTAAATTTAGTTCTAATGCCTCTTCTCCACCACGCCCAAATATAAAAGGGTCGCCTCCCTTAAGTCTTAATACTCTTTTTCTTTTTTTTGCCTCACTGATTAATAATTTATTTATTTCAATTTGATTTATTGATTTTTTATTTCCTCTTTTTCCAACATAAATAATATCTGCGTTTTTTTTTGCTAAACTTAAAATACTTTCATCCAATAAGGCATCATAAAATATAACATCTGCTATTTTTATTGCTTTAACAGCTAATATAGTTAATAAACCAGGGTCACCTGGGCCAGCTCCTACCAGCCATACACTCCCTTTTTTAAAATTAAAGTCAAATAGTGACATGTGAGAATATATAGCATATTCTATAAATAAAACAACATTTTTTTTGTAAATTTATTTAATTTACATTTTTTTTATGTATTTTAATTGCTCTTTTATAGACATTAAAATATATTCATAATTCTTAATAAGAGGTAAAATCTTAAATTTATTATTTTTTAAATTTTTATTTAATTTATTAACAGTTAATTTTAAATTGTGAAACAAAGTACCTCTAAAAAGAAAAATTGGCACTAATATAAAATAGTCTTTCTTGCTTTGAAATTTTAACAACTGTTTTTTTAAGTTATTAGTATCCAGGCCAACTAAAATTCTTTTAGAATAGTTAATTTTATATTTATTTGCTAATCTTTTAGTTAATAAATCTATTTCTTTTTTAGCTTTTATATTAATTGTGTTACTTGCTAAAACTATTAATCCAATATTTTTTTTTTTATAAAAATAAATTGCATTTTTTAGATTTTTTTCAATTTTAGTAATAAAGCTTTTTGAAAAAATTAATGGTTTAGTTATAAATAAATCTGGAATTAAAGAATATTTTTTTTTAACAGAATGGATAATTTTAGGAATATCTTTAGAAGAATGATTGCCTGAAAAAATCATCACAGGAATAATAAATAATTTAGAGATTTTTTTTTCAAAGAAAATTTTTAATTGTTTATTAATAGTTATTTTATTTATTTCTAAATAACCCAATTTAACTGTATAGTTTCTGTAATTTTTTTTAAAAAGTTTTAATAATTTTAGAGTATCCTTAACTCCTTCATTATTTCTCGTACCATGAAAACAAAGAAGAATTCCTTTTTTCATAAAATATATAATTTATAGGGAACTAAAAACAAAAGAAAAAATCCATTAAATCTAAGAGAAAGAAAAGTAAGTTTCATTCCTGTTCTTCTATGCATTATTTTCTTATCATAAAGACTCAGTGCGTGTAATATTCTTCCGATGATAAAGATTGTGCCAACGATATTAATATAAAAAACATAATAAGGTATAGTTTCAATAGATAACCATTCAATTGAAATTAGTGACAATAAAAAAATTGGAGTATACTCGACAAAATTTCCCTGGGCCCTTACCCTTCTAATCATTTCATCATCACCATTATCACCAAAAGATATTTTTTTCTGCACTCTTGTTTTAATAGCGCCCATAGATAATTTAGATAAAATTAAACAACTCAAGGCAACATATATAAATGAATATTGAACCATAAATTTAATTTCCAATCCAAATTGACACAAGTCCTTTTAAATTTAATAACTTACTTAAATTTAAAGAACTTTTTAAACCAGAATAAAATTTTTCTGTAAATGACACTTCTTTAATTATATTAAATTCATGTACTGGCAGATCTATTATTTTATATTTTTCATTTAAATAATTTTTTGCTTCTTCTAAATTTCCGATGTTATCAATTAGCCCTAATTTACGCGCTGATTTTCCTGTAAAAATCCGGCCATCAGAAATTAAGTTTATAGTTTTCTGATCTAAATTTCGCTCTTTCTTAACCAAATTAATAAAATTTTTTGACATTTCTTTTACTATTTTTTGTGTTTCTTTGCGGGTTTCAGGAGTCATTTTTTCTAAAGGTGAAGGAGAAGCTTTTAAATCTCCGCTTTTAATTACTTCTGTAGAAACTCCAATTTTTTTTGCTAATTCTGTAAACTCTGAAGTTAAAACAAGAACTCCAACAGAACCAGTTATTGTACCTTCTTGCGCATAAATATATTCAGATCCTAAAGATGCCATATAAGCTGCTGATGTGGCTAATTCTCCCATTACCGAAATAACAGGTTTTTGTTCTGAAATATTTTTTAAACTTTTATATAAAGTTTCTCCTCCTACAACTGTTCCTCCTGGACTATTTATAAAAACTATAACTGCTTTTGTATTATTATTCTTTGATAATTCTATTAATTTTTCATATCTAAATATATCTTGAGTAATTATATCTTCTATTTTGATCTTAGCTATATGTGGCTTTGAAAATCTATTATCATTAGAAAAAATTATTATAAAAAGAAGTAATAAAAAAAAAATAAAAGTTTTTTTATAACGAAAATTAATTATTTTTTCTTTTATAATTTTTAATATTTTGAAAAATTTTTTATTCATTTTGATTATTTTACCTTATTTATATTAGATTTAATATATTTCTCAAATTTTTTTAAAATAAAAAGGTCTGTATTTTTTACAGATTCATGAGTAAAACCTCCTAAATGTGGTGTAATTAATAAATTATTATTTTTTTTAGCATATTTAATTAAAGGATTATTAATTCTTTTCTCTGCAAAAACTTCATTTTCAATTAAATCTAATGCAGCTCCTTTAATTTTTTTATTTTTCAAAAAAAACGCTAAAGATTTTGATTCAATTATTTCACCTCGACTTGTATTTATTAATAAAGAATTTTTTTTTAATTTCTTTAAGGTTTTTTTATTAAACATATGAAAAGTTCTTTTATTTAATGAAGCATGGATTGAAACTATATCTGATTTTGATAAAAGTGATTCAAGAGTGTTAATTTTTTTGTATTTTTTTTGTGATTTAATTTTATGATCAAAAAAAATTACATTCATTTGAAAAGATTTAGCATATGAAGCAACTTTTTTTCCTAATCTTCCAAATCCTATAATACCGATTGTTTTATTCTGTAATTCAATACCTTTAAATTCTTTTGGAGACCAGTTTTTTTCTGTAACACTTTTTAAAGCTGGATATAAATTCCTTGATAATGCTAATATTAAAAGCCACGTATGTTCAGCAGTTGCAGAAATTTTATTTAAAAAAATATTTTCATTTGTTAATGAAAAAATTTTTATTTTTTTTTTTTTTGAAAGATTTATATAAATATAATCTTAAGGATTGGTAGTTGGGGTAAGAATAAATTTAACTTTAGTATCAGTACTAAAAATTTCTTTGCCAACATATCTAGTGAATCTTGTTAAAATAATTTCATAATTTTTTCCTATTTTGTTAAGTTTACTTTGACTTATTTCTTTAATGTTAGCAGTATATAATTTTTTAACTTTATTAATACATTCAGAACTAAAAGATTTAGGATCTGGGCAAATAAGTTTCATTTAGTTTTTAAATATAAAAAAATAATTATAGAATATTATAATTGTAAACAAATTATGAAAAAAATAAACGATATTGCAATTGTTGTTCAAGCAAGAGTTTCATCTAAAAGATGTAAAAAAAAAATGATTAGAAATTTTGCTGGAACAAATCTTTTACAAATTTTCTTTGATAAGGTTAAACACTCAAAAGTTATAAAACAAGAAAATTTCTATGTTTCTTCTTATGATAAAGAAATAAATGAAATAACAATTAAAAATGGTTTTCAAATTTTTAAAAGATCTAAAAAATCAGCATTATCTGAAGGTAAAAATATTAAAATACTATATGAATGGTGGAATAAATTAGATTATAAATATTGCGTACTTATAAATGCATCATTACCATTTTTATCAATTAAAACTATAGATGATTTTATAAAAAATTATAAAAAAAATAATTCATTAGGACAATTTGCTGTAGCAGAAAAAAAAAATTATTTTTGGTATAAAAAAAAATTAATAAATAAATGGCCTAAAGGATTACAATGTATGAATACAAAAAAAGTAGAGCCAATTCTTGAAGCGGCGCATTGTTTATATGCAAGCCCTATGGATATAATCGAAAAAGGTTATTTTATGGGTAATTTAAAAAAAATAAATAAGGTAAAATTATATATAATAAAAAATTCTATAGAAACACTAGATATAGATGAAGAATGGCAGTTTAAAAGTTACGAAAGTATTTACAAAAATATAAAAAAAATACTTTAAAAAAAATTTTTTCTTAACCTTTTTATCTCACTTAATTCACTTTTATAAATTTTTTTTTTACCATCGCCTAAAGCTGTTTCTATATTTCTAATGTTTGCAATTAATTTCCAAAGACCATCAGGGCCTAAGGAGGCAGCATGATCACTTCCCCACATCGCTCTATCTAATGTAATATGTCTTTCTATCATGGATGCGCCTATTGATGCTGCCGCGAGAGATGGCGCTAAAAGTGTTTCATGGCCTGAATATCCAACCGGAACATTAAACATTCTCATCAAAGTATAAATTGCTTTAAGATTTAACTCTTCTTTTTTTGCAGGATATGAACTAGTGCAGTGTAATATTATTAAATTTTTTTTTCCTAATATTTTTACAGCCATTTTAATTTCCGCAATTGTACTCATTCCTGTTGATAAAATTACAGGTTTTTTTTTACTCTTAATATATTTTAATAATTCTCTGTCAGTTAAAGATGCTGAGGCAATTTTATAACAAGGTGGATTTAATTTTTCCATAAAATCAACAGCTTTTATATCCCAGCAAGATGCAAAATATAAAATATTTTTTTTTTTACAATAATTTTTTATTTTAGTAAATTCTGAATATTCAAACTCGACACCTTTTCTGTATTCATAGTAAGTTTTTCCAAATGGACTTTCTCTATATTCATCTAGTTCTTTTTTTTTATAAAGATAATCAATGGTTCTTTTTTGGAACTTAACTGCATCAGAACCAGCTTTTTTTGAAATATCAATTAATTTTTTCGCTATAGATAAATCTCCATTATGATTAATTCCTATTTCAGAAACAAAAAAACAGGGATGGCCCGGACCAATATATTTATTACCAATTTTTACTGGTTTAATAGTCATAAATTTTATTTTACCATTCTTTCATTTAATAACGATTTAATTAATTCAAAACTTTCTTTCCAATTATTATTTCGACCATCAAAAATTAATGAATTATTCCAAGGAATTTTTTCTTGACCAAGTCTGGTTAAGGAATTTTTATTATGAAATTTAAAAACGTCAACTCCTAGTGCTGATGCAAAATCTCCTATCCATGTTTGTGCACTAATAACAATATCTAAATTTGAAATTAAAGCAGCAACATTATCAATATCATCTTTCATATCTAAATCTTTGTATGTAAAAATTTTATTTTTGTTAGTTTTATTAAATAAATTAATTTCATTTTTTTCATCTTTATACATTAAGTTTATTAAAAAAATTTTATCTATTGATAAAAAATGTTTCCATTCATTTATTTTAAATTCGATAGGTGACTGAGTGTGAATTTCTTTATCTTTTTCTTCACTTGCACTAGAACTCCATGCTAGACCTATTTTTAATTTATTTTTTCCATCTTTAAATAATCTTTTTTTCCACATTTCAGATTTTTTTTTATCTGCTATAAGATATTTTTTTTGTTTTGGGAAATCTTTAAAATTTTTTCTTATATATTTGGGAATTAATGGGCTTTGTATCCTTACAGTAGGTTTTATTTCTGTTAAATCAGTATTTTTTGAAAAAACTTCTTCATTTATAAATTCGGCTTTAGGAAAAGACTCTTTAAAAATATTTACTAAACGTCCATCAGAAATAAAAAAACATTTCTCTGCTTTTTTTATAAGTTCCCCATAACATGATGCGTATAAAATCTCATCGCCTAATCCTTGTTCTCTAAAAATTAAAAATCTATTTTTTTCTATATTTTTTCCATTCCAAATAGGAATATTAATAATATTCTCAGGATATATTTTTTCTAAATATCTAAACCTCCATTCATATTCATTCCATCCGTCTTTTAAATTTCCATCAAATAATAACAATTTACCTAGTTCAGAATGTGCATTTTCGTTATTAGGGTTAAGCAATATAGATCTTCTATAATGTTTCTCTGCAACCTTTAAATCATAACCTGCTGATAAAAAACCAAGATAATATTCTGCATTATCATTATTTGGATCTATTTTTAATACTTTTTCAAAAGATTCCTTTGCTTCTTTGAATTTTTTTATTTTCATTAATAAAATACCTTTATTAAAGTAAGCTTTCCAAAAATTATCTTGAATTTGTATTGCTTTATCTAATAAATTTAATGCTTCACTGTATAATGATAAATTTTCATTGATATTAGACATTAATAAATAAATATCTGGAACTTTATTTATAATTTTTTTTAAAATATCTATAGCTTCTTCATTTTTGTTTAATTTATATTTTACTAAACCTGCTAAATAAAATAATTGATCACTAACGAAATTAGATTCTTTAATTAATTTTTCAGCTTCTATTAATTTATTTTCGGATATTAAAAACTTTATTTTATTTATTATTTCTTCTGTCATAATTTATAATTATTTATAAAGATACATATAATATTTAATATGAATTTTTAACTATTTACTATGACAAAATATGCTATTGCAATAGGATTAAGCGGTAAAATTTATGAAAATTTAATAAAAACATGGAAAATTCTGGAAAAAGAAAAAAAAATAAAATTTATTTCCTCAAGATCTCCAAAGCCACATATTGCTTTAACAACAGGAAGTGCAATTAATGAATATAAATTAAAAGCAATATTAAAAAAAATAAATATAAAAAAATTTAAAATTAATTCAATCGGGTTAGCTTTATTTATTGAAAAAGAACCTCTCTTATATTTAAGATGGGAAAAAAATAAAAAGTTATCGGATCTTTTCAAAATAATAAATAAAAAAACTGATAAATTACTAAAAAAAAAATCAAAATTTTATAATTCATCATTATGGGTGCCTAAAACAACTATTGCTTGGAAAGATTTAAAATATTCACAATTAAATATAATTATAAAAAAAATAAATTTCTTATTAAAAAAAAAATCAGCAATTGTTTGTTCTTTAGAATTTTATTATCTCACAAAAAAAATATAAATTTTACTGGATGAAATTTATTTAAATTAATTTAAATAAAAAAAAAAAATATTTTATTTTTTATTTATATTTTTTTAATTATTAAATAAACCTAAAAAAAAATTATTTAAATTTTTATGTTTTGGGAAATTTAAACCTACATAATCAGAATTAAAGTGAATGATTTGCCCATTTGAAAATTTATTTACTGAAATAAGAGGAATTAACAAATTATCACATTTTATTTCATAAAATTTATTAATTTGATCTTTGTACGGCCCAGGTTTAGAAACATGAGCAAAATCGATATCTGTTTTTTCTTTATCCGTTGAAAAATTATTTTCAGTTAAATTACAACTTTTGTAAATTTCTGGATCAAAAATATTTAGATTATATTTCTGGAAATCAGAAAATTTATTATGATAAAATTTTATATATTTTAAATTATTATTCTCCTTAATAAATTCAACTTTTCTCCAAAAGTTCGCTCCACCAATTGATATAAAATTATTAAATTTATTAGTATCATTTAAAACAAATTCAATATCATTTAACATTTCATCAGAAATATATTCTTGATGATAAGGAAAAATAATATTTTTATAATTTACCATTTTTCCTTTTTCTAAATCATAATCATAAATAATATCAAATTTTTTAAAAATTTTTTTTAAATTTCTTACAGATTTAATTATTGATTGAGCATTATGATTTACTTCACTAGTTGTAATTGGTACATCATTTGGCAGTGATATATAATTCTTCTCTTTATTCTGTTTGTTAAAATAATTATTGATAACAATTAAATTTGAATAATAATTATAAAAAACTGTGGTAGGTACCACTAATAAATTATCATTTATCTGAGGTATTTCTTGATTAATATTAAAATAAAACTTGTATGAGTATGTATCAGGAATATTTCTAAATTTATTGACAAATTTATATAAAATTTTAGTAATAATTTTTTTTATTGATGAAACCGATTCACTTTTATATCTTTCAAGATAATTATATAAAACTTCATTATTATCAAAATTAATTTCACCTTCAAAAAAAATATTTTTACCAAAACAATTATTTGAAATTAAATCTTTAATGAAAATTGAAGAACTAAATTCATTTAAGTTATCAGTAAATGAAGTACTGTAACAAATTTCTGTATTTTCTTCTTTTATATTAGATATTTTTAAATTTACCTTACTAGATAAGATTTTCTTTGCATATATTTTAATTTCATCATTATCCTCTAATTTAAATACTGGTCCTGTAGATTTTATTAAAATTGTGGGTTGTTTAAATTCTTTAACTACTTCGTGAAAAATAGATTTTGTGTATTTTATACTTATGAAAAATAAGCTAAAAATAAATATTATTATTGATATACAAACTATCTTTTTCATTAAACTATTTTAAATCATTATTATTTTAGTTCAAAAAAAAAGCTAGAGTTTTTTTAATTCTCTAGCTCTTTTTTTTTTATAGGGAACGCTTATTTTTTAAGACACAACTTCGCCATGAAGATTAACGTCTAAACCTTCTTTCTCAACTTTATTACTTACTCTTAATCCGATAGTAAAATCTATTACTTTTAAAATTATAAATGTTGCAATAGCACACCAACCGATAGTTAAAAGTATTCCATAAAATTGAATACCTAATTGTTTCATCCCAGGTTCAACATCTGCTAAAACTGGAACACAAAGAAGACCTGTTAATAAAGCTCCGACTATACCGCCAACGCCATGTATGCCGAATACATCGTATGAGTCATCATAACCAAGTGCTTTTTTAACAACTGTTGAAAAGAACCAGCAAGCTACTCCGGAAACTAATCCGATTATTAAAGCGCCCATTGGATAGACGTAACCAGATGCAGGTGTTATCGCAACAAGCCCTGCAACAGCTCCACCTGTTAAACCAATTACCGTAGGTTTTCCTTTGGTAAACCACTCAATAAGCATCCAAGCTAATGCTGCAGCAGCAGTTGCTATTTGAGTAACAAGCATTGCCATACCAGCACTTTCATTAGCGCCGTAGGCAGAACCTGCATTAAAACCAAACCAACCTACCCAAAGTAGTGAGGCTCCTACTAATGTGTAAATAAGATTATGAGGTGCCCAAGTATAAGAATCGCTTGTTCTTTTTCCAACTACTATAGCTGCTATTAGTCCAGCGATTCCACAATTTATATGAACAACAGTTCCACCAGCAAAGTCTAATATTCCTTTTTCTGATAAAATTCCGCCACCCCATACCCAATAACATACGGGTGCATATACAACAACAGACCATATTGCCATGAATATCAGTGTTGATGAAAATTTGATTCTTTCGGCAAACGATCCTGCAATTAGTGCTGTAGTAATAATTGCAAATGTAGCTTGAAAAACTACATCAACTCCAATTGGAAGAGCACTATAATCTTTTTCAGCAATTTCAAAACCATTAAACATAAAATTGCCCAATCCTCCAAAATAAGGAGTTGTGCCTTCTGTATAAGCGATACTGTATCCAATGATACACCATGTGAGAGTTACAACACAGCAACCTGCAAACACATGCATCAAAGTAGACAAGACATTTTGTTTACGGCTTAACCCTCCATAAAATAAAGCAACACCGGGTATTGTCATTAATAAAACTAAACAAGTAGATGTTAACATCCAGGCATTATCACCAGCAACTTGTCCAGTGGTTACTACTTCTTCTGCTAAGCCTTCTAAAGGAATCAACAAAAACAGTAGCATTGCGGATAAAGTTGATAAAAATGTTATTTTTTTTAACATACTTTTTTCTCTCCTTTATATAGAACCTACATAATTTTCGAGATAAAAAAGAGGGGGACAAATATGTAATAATTTAAATATTTGTTTATTACATAGGTTCTATAAAAAAAAATATTTATCTCATCCATCTAATAGCAATATTCATGCCAAAATAAAAAAATTAAAAAAAAGTTATTGTTAAATTTTTGTTAAAAGATCTTTTTATTTATATTTAATCATAAATAAGATTTATTTTCTCTACATTACCCACGCTTTTGCTAGAAAATCTAAAAAAATCTTCTTTAGTTTCATTAATTCTTTTAGAACAAATTAAAGAGAATTCTTTATTTATAAAAGAGTTTGCAATTCCATAAATAAGTCCATACCACCAGTCTGGTCCAGCAACTGTAATATGAGCATTTTCTCCAGTAGGTAAAAAACTTCCTGCAAAACTACATGCAACTTTTATGTATACAAATTTTTTTGCAAAACTAAATAATTCTTTTACTACCCATGGAATATCTTCAATAGGTATATGTTCCAGTACATCTGTACAAATAATTCCGTCAAAATTTTTATTTGGGAAAACTTGATATTCTTTAACTCCAACGTCATAAAATTCAATTTTATTTACATTCCAGAAATCTTTAATAGTGTTATATTCTTTTTTGTCACTTTCATTAAGAATTTTTAAATCTTTTTTTTTATAAAAAGCAGCTTTACCAGAACCATAATCAAGTATTGTTTTGGAATTTGTAGATTCTATATAACTTTTAATATCTTTTATATAATATTTAGTTTGATCTCCTTTATAAGTGTCTTTGGGATTTCTGCTCACTGCGCTATTAGGATTTTTATCTCCCTTTTCATGCATTTTTTTATATATATCGATTAATTCCAGATATTTTTTGCTTGGTGATTGTCTAGAAAAATTCATAAAAATATTATAACATCATGATCCGTATTTTCATGGTTTATACCAGCCTTTTTCATGATTCCACATACATCCTTCAGGTCTAAGTTTTACTGATCCGATCTCTAAATCTGTACCGGCAATACTTTGAATATTGCCTTTTTCAACAGGAATATATTCTTCTATTAATTGGCATTCCTTACTAGCTTTTTCATTTAATTTAGTATTTTTATTATTTTTACTTTTTTCATTTGCACATACAGTAAACGTTAAAAAAAGAAAAAAAATAATAACTAAATATTTTTTCATTAACGTACTGCTTTAGTTGTAATTATAAAAATTATAGTTGTAAGAACATAACTTGTAACAATTACCGGACCGGCAGGAGCATCAAAAAAAATTGCTAAAGAAATACCTGCTATAACTGAAATAATTCCGCAGAACCATCCTAACTTATATGGATTAGGAATATTTATTACTGCTAACGCAGGTAAAATAAGACTAGCGAATACCACATATATTCCTACTAGCTGCACTGATGAGGTAACTGCTAGTGCAAAGAGCAAGTAGAAACCAATATTATTTCGATATTCCTTTTTGAAAAACCATACTGAAAGAATTAAAATATAAATCGGAGTATGTTTTACTACATCTTGCCATGTAACAAATAAAATCTGACCTGAAAGTAAATGTCGAATTTCCTCTCCTCCGCTAGGATGATTAGCTAATAGTAAAATAGCTATAGATGCTGCAAATATAAAAGTTACTCCAATAATTGCTTCTTGCTGTTTCGGTATCTTTATTTCGACTTTATGAAAAAACAATCCAGCAAGAATTGCGCAAGTTAATGCTACT
>CAYOOR010000094.1:0-6197 GCA_964405695.1 uncultured Alphaproteobacteria bacterium | reverse complement strand
ATAATGATAATGCTGAAAATGGATTTTTTCCAGGTTTTTCTTCAATAAATAATCCACCTAGTTTGAAGCGGATATATTTTTTTTCATTTTTTTTACTTTTATTGAAAATATTGGATTTTTTATGAGTTCTCTCATAGTAACAACCTCCAACCCCTTAATCTGGAACTGTTGGTTTTAGTTTATTTATATAAAAGCCACTTTTCCCAAAATCAAGATTTATCGATGATATTAATTCAATATCTTCAAATTTGAAATCTTCAAAAGTATCAGTATAAAATTGAGAGCGTACAGATATTCCATTTCCAATAGAAATTTCAAAGAATGGGGCATAAGAGGTTAGCTCTTCTCCATTTGCATACAAAATATCACTTCCAAGTGTTAGCATATTGGTTGAGAATGGTCGAATTGCAAACCCTAATCTTCCCGACTTTAAATCTTCAAGCTTTTGATCAAAGGAGGCAACAAGTCCAAAAGAGAGAAAATTAGTTGGTCGATACAAAAGTCCAGTTGATATGCTTTTATTTTCTTTGCTCCAGTTTGACCCAAATATCATTGTTCGATTAATATGACTTCCAAAAGAAATATTAACATCAGTTGCATTGAATAATTTATCTCCGTGGTTATATTTTAGACTGTATCCAAAACCATTTGATTTTGTAGCATAATAGAAAGTTGAATTTTCTGAAATTTGACCATTTTCATCAGGAGCAAAATAGTAACCAGTTTCAAGTCCATGATTAATTCCAACACCTGCGGGATTAAATGTAAATGAATCTAAATTTTCTGAATTACTGACTGAATAGCCGTTCCATGGATCTGGATTAGCATCAAAAGAAAAAAGGAAGGATGCTATAATAAAAAAGATATGCATAAAGTCTCCTGCTAAATGTTATAAATTAAATAAATTATTTAACTATCTAATTTAGATATTATTATTTTTAATAAGGAGCTCTTTGTGAAAAAATATTGTATTATTGGTTCAGGTAGACAGGGAACAGCAACGGCATATGATATTGTTATGTATGCGAGTCCCGAATCATTAACAATTATTGATTCTAATACTGAAAGTTTAAATAGATGCAGAGATAAAATTAAAGATCTCACAGGCTATGATCTTCAAGTAATAGAGCTAGATATTTCCAATGAAGAATTACTCCTAAAGGAGCTTGATAGTATAGATATTTTTTTAAGCTCTGTCCCTTACTCATTTAATCCATATTTAACGGATATCGCGATTAAATCAAAAACAAGTATGGTCGACTTGGGTGGCCATACTAATAATGTGATTAAGCAACTTCAACGATCAGATGAAGCAAAAGAAGTAGGAATATCTATTGTCCCAGATTGTGGTATGGGACCAGGTATGAATGTATCCATGGCCTTGCTTGCGATGGAGGGATTTGATAAGGTTGATGAAGTGAAGGTATGGGATGGGGGACTGCCTCAAAATCCAGAAGCTCCATGGAATTACAATCTATTTTTTAATATTGCAGGATTAACAAATGAATATGATGGAAATGCATATTTTATAAGAGATGGAAAAGTCACAGAGGTGCCTTGTTTTGAAGATATAGAAGAATTGAATTTTGATAATATTGGTACACTAGAGGCTGCGATTACATCTGGTGGACTTTCTACCATGCCATGGACATATGAAGGAAAAATTCAATTATTGGAAAATAAAACACTCAGATATCCTGGGCATTGGGATGAAATGAAAGCCTATAGACAGCTAGGGTTGTTTGAGGAAGAAAAAATAAAAATTAACAATACAATGATATCTCCTAGAGAATTTTACCATCATCTCCTGGAGCCCAAAATATCAATTAAAAATCCCATTGATGTGTGTATTATGAGGACTGAGGCCAGTGGAATTCTTAATGGAAAGAAAACTGTAAAACAGGTAGAATGCATAGAAAATTATAATGAAAAAACTGGATTTTTAGCGATGGAGATGTGGACAGGTTTCCATGCTTCGATGGTAATGCAGCATATTGTTAATTCTAAAGTGGATACTGGAGCTCATCCAATAGATAAAGCATTATCTGGAATAGATTTTTATAATTATTCTAAAGAAAGAGGATATAAGATAATAATAAATATTCTTTAGTCTTCTGAGCTTATTTCTGTTTCACACTTAAGCGCATACTCTAGAAGATTTTCCCATGATTCCGTATAAGAAGCTGGGTCCTTTATTCCAATCTCATTAAAAGACAAGATTCTTTCGACATCTGATCCTGTTTTGCCATTTGACTTTCCATCATTATCTGGAGAGTAGGTGGTAAGTGTATTTTTATAAATGGTATCAAAATCTAAGTTTAATTTCTTTGATGATTTGATTCCATCTTTGATTATTTCAGATTTACTGAAATTGATATAAGGTAAATAGGTATCTATATACTCACTATCCCAATTTCCCATATGAAATGATTCCATTATGCTTTTATAAAAATCAGGTCTACAGTCTGGGTAAATAAGGTGATCACCGGAATGTACACCTAAGGAAATTGAAACATCCTTCTTTGTTTTCTTATAAATAGATAGCGCGTAGGCATATATTATTGATGAGAATATTGCATTTCTATTCGGAACAAATGTTGATTTCATATTTACATCCATATAGTGCCCTTCAGGGATATTTATATCTGGGTCTGTTAATGAGGACTCTAATAAGGTAACCATACTGGAAAGATCTACGGTCTTATGATTAATTTTAAATCCTTTTGATTTAAGATAATCTATATTTCGTTTTGCAAATTCTAATTCAATTTTATGTTTTTGACCATAATCAAATGATAGCGCATAAATTGATTTTTTTCTACATAGAAGGTGTAGCAGTAGCGTTGTAGAATCTAAACCGCCACTAAAACTCAGTACATATGACATTCAATAATCATCCTGAATATTCGGTTCCGGTACCTTCATCTTCTGATATAGCAATTTTTGAGAGATGGTCAATTTGACTGACTAATTTATTCCATACAAAGATTGCGAGGTGTTCAGTGCTAGGGTTGGAAAGCCCATCTATATCATTTAAAACTTTATGATCTATTATACTGATTACCTCTTTTTTTACTATCTTATCCAAATCAAAGAAATCTATTACAAATCCCGTTTTTTCATTGATTGGTCCATCAATAGAAACAACAATATTAAATGTATGTCCATGCATTTCTTTGCATATATGTCCATCATCAAGGGTAGGTATATATCGTGCGCAATGTGCTCTGTAGGTTCTGTAAATTTTCATTTTTTCTTTCGAGTACTTTTTGATATTAGTCCCCACATTTTTTTTGGTACTTTTTCAAGCCAGTTAAATTCACCCGCTTTATGAATCCATTCAGCACCATCGATTGTCACCACTTCTCCTGTAATATAGTCAGAGTGATCAGACATCAGGTAAGCGGCTAAATTTGCAAGTTCTTGATGATTTCCAAATCGTTTCATGGGAAGTTTTTTTTCTATATTAATAAAACTAGAGAATATTTTTGGCATTAGTCTTGACATTGCACCTTCTGTAGGGAATGGTCCTGGAGCAATTGCATTGCATCTAATTCCATATTTAACCCATTCAGAGGCTAGAGACCTTGTCAATGTCAAAACTCCACCCTTAGCACAGGCTGAAGGAACTACATACCCTGAACCAGTATAGGCGTAGGTTGTTACAATATTAAGCATCGTTCCTTTGATATTATTATCAATCCAATATTTTCCAGTTTCAAGAGAGTAGTTGTATGTTCCTTTAAGAACAATATCCACAACTGTATCAAATGCTTTAGCAGATAGATTTTCTGTAGGGGAAATAAAGTTTCCAGCAGCATTGTTCAGGAGTCCATCAATTCTACCATATTTTTCTATAGATGATTGTATTGTATTTTTAACATCATCAATATCTCTTACATCTCCCGGTACACAGTGGACTGATCCTCCCGTAGATTCTTCAAGTTCTTTTTTTGCAGAGAGAAGTACTTCTTCCTTTCGGCTTGTTATGATGACCTTTGCACCCAATTCAAGAAAATATTTAGACATACTTTTCCCAAGACCGGTTCCACCACCAGTAACAATAATAATCTTATCGTTCAACGTTCCTTCTTTAAGCATACCTTTATATGTCATATTTCACCTTTTTCGTATTAAGCTTGTATCAGAAATATAAATTAAGATAAATTCACCATATAAATAAAACATATAATTTTATACAAACAGGGGATATGATGTCTACTATCAAAAACATAAATGTTGCAAAAGATTTTTCTGGTAAATATGATTTTTTACTTATGGGTGCTCAAGATGGAGTAAATAAGTTTTCACCTAATGATAGCTTCTCAAATCTTTCAAATGAATCTATTCAAATGATTTTTAAAGGTGAGAAAAAAATTGGCTCTGATAAGAAAAAGGTTGTCGTCTACAATAACAGCTCTATTAAGAAAATTTCTATATATGGATACACTAAAGATAATAACTCTGATAAAGTTAGAAGCTTGGGGTCAGAAATTACATCCTATCTAAATTCAAATAAGGTGAAAAATGTTGCGATAGATACTAAGAGCTTCTCAATAACAAATAAGAATATCCAGGCTTTTGTAGAAGGTTTAGTACTAGGTAGCTATGAATTTTTAGATTATAAGCCAAAGACAAAGGGCAGCTTATTAAATAGCATTACCCTAATTGGCAATATTGATGAAAAGATAGTATTAAAGGGAGAAATCATAGGCAGAGGTGTTTGTTATGGTCGAGACCTTTCAAATCATCCGCCCAACATTTTGACACCAACATATATTGCGAATGATGCCATTGAGATTGCAAAATCAAATAAGAAAATGAAATCTAAGATAATTGATGTATCAAAATTTCAAAAATTAGGATTAGGATCATTTTATGGTGTTGCAATGGGGGCTCATGAACCAGCCAAACTTATTCTTGTTGAATATAAGGGTGGAAGAGCTAATGATAAACCAATTGCATTAGTTGGGAAAGGATTAACTTTTGATTCAGGAGGAATATCAATTAAACCATCATCAAAAATGGATGAAATGAAATTTGATATGTGTGGAAGTGCAGTTGTTATGGGAGTTTTAAAGGTTGTTGCAGAGTTAAATCCTAAAATCAACATTATTTTCGCTATTGGTTCTACAGAAAATATGCCTGGAGGAAAAGCACAAAGACCCGGAGATATTGTGAAGGCTTATAATGGAAAAACGATAGAAGTATTGAATACTGATGCCGAAGGAAGACTTGTTTTGGCAGATGTATTAGCATATGTGACAAAAAAACATAAGCCTAGAGAAATACTTGACTTTGCAACATTGACAGGAGCTGTATTAGTAGCTCTTGGCGATAGAGCAAGCGGCTTAATGGGAAACAATTCAAAATTAATCAATAAAGTAAAAAAAGCTTCAAAGAAATCAGGTGAAAAAGTATGGGAACTTCCAATGTGGGAAGAGTACTCAAGAGATATAAAATCTAAGGTAGCAGATATAAGGAATTTAGGAAGACCACCAATGGCTGGAACTATTGCAGGAGGTGTTTTTCTTCAAGAGTTTGTAGATGGAACACCATGGTGTCATCTGGATATAGCAGGAACAGCATGGGGACCTAAAGAGCCTAGTTATCAGCCAAAGATAGGCGCAACAGGTGTGGGTGTTCGCCTAGTGTATGATTTCATTGAAGATTCTCTTAATTAGTTTTTTTTAGTTATTAAAAGATTTAATAAATTTTATTAAATATTGGCGGCTTAGCTCAGTTGGTTAGAGCACTGGAATCATAATCCAGGTGTCCGGGGTTCGAGTCCCTGAGCCGCTACTCTACTGTTCTAGAATGGCATATTTTTGCCAGAAATTAACAGATTCTGCCCACTGCTCTGATGAATAAACTCCTTTTGTTCCACCAGTTTTTTGCAACTGATTCCTCATCATTGTGACCGGTCCCATTGGCATTTTAACGTTCTTAGGTTTTGCCATAAATGCAATCAATTCCCAATCTGCCTCTGTTGATTGCTCATTAGTTTCTTTCAAAACATCATTTCTATATAATACAAGATCAACTTTATCTGTATTTAAGCTTTCACCATTTAATGCTCTAATTTGAATATAATCTTCTTCTTCTTCTCTTCTTTTAACATTTTTAGCAGATAGAATAGTGGTACTATTGATTTTTATAAGTGGACATATAAAATTCTTTGCGATATCATCTTTTAA
>CAYOOR010000093.1:0-7008 GCA_964405695.1 uncultured Alphaproteobacteria bacterium | reverse complement strand
CTTCCATTGTGCTTGCCATAGCACGAATTATTCTTTCTGGTATATTTGTTGGGCCTGGAACATGAAGAAAGTGTCTACCATTTAACATAAGTAATCCTTTTAAAAAAAATTAATAAAAATAAAATATAAAAAATAATAAATAAAATAGCAAATAAAGTTATTAAAAAAAAAATTAATTTATGAAACTTATTTTAAAATATATTGTATTCAATAAACATTTTAAATACAAAAGATATAACAATAAATTTTTAGATTATATTGTAAAATTCTTCTTAAATAAGTTATTTCCTGAAGTTTTAAATATATCAAAACCTATTGTTTTAAAGAAAAAAAATAATTTTAATATATCAAAGTATGGAATTAAGGTTTATTCACAAAATGAAGAGGATGGAATAATTTTATATATACTTCAACATATTGGAATAAAAACTAAAAAATTTGTTGAAATAGGCATTGAAAATGGAACAGAGTGCAATACTACAAACTTATTAAAAAATTTTAATTGGTCAGGTCTGCAAATTGAAGGGAATCGTAAACTTTATTTAGAAGCAAAAAATAAATTAAAAAAAATTTTAGGAAAAAAAATAAAAAATTTAAAATTAATAAATTCTTTTATTAATAAAAAAAATATTAATGAAATCCTCAAAAAGAATCTTAATAATGAAAAAATAGATTTATTATCTATTGATATTGATGGAAATGATTTCTGGATTTGGAAAAAAATAAATTGTATCCAACCCAGATTAGTCGTTATTGAATATAATTCTTTTTATGGTCAAAATGTATCAAAAACAATTAAATATAATTCTAATTTTTTTTGGGATATTAAAAATAATAAATCTTATTATGGAGCGTCATTAAAAGCTTTAAAAAAACTTGGTAAGAAAAAAAAATACTCACTAATTGGAGTAGAAAATAATGGAGTAAATGCTTTTTTTGTTAGAAACGATCTTGCAAAAAAAATTAATTTAAATTCAAAAAAAATATCAAATATTTTCAAAGATAATTTAAGAGAAATAAGAAATAAAGAAGCTTATATGGAAGAAAGAGAAAAACTTTTGAAAAAAAAATTAATTACGATTTAAAGATATTGATTAATATAATTTATCATTACAATTTTCTTTACTTACGCATTCACAAATTACACCACCTATACCCAAAGATTTAATATTTACTTCAGATTTATTTTTTAAATAACAAAAAGAAACTTTAGATACAGGGCTTTTGAGCTTTCCTATTAAAATAAATTCATCAAATTCTTTAATTGATACACTTTTACTAGGTTCCAATTCTATGGATTTTCCAAGTTTATTACATGTTAAACCAAAATAAAAATCAGGATCAGTTGGCATGCTAAATAAAAGTTTTTTCATCATTTCTGGTTCTGGTTTACAAGTTTTATCTAATAAAAAAAGAAATAAGGGACCTCCAGATTTATTATTTATAATACTATCTGCTTTAACATTAAAAAATGATAAAAAAACAAAAAAAAATAAATAAAGAAAAAATTTCAATTTATTAAGAACTAAAATTAATTTATATTAAGATTATTTTAGAAAAAAAAAAAAAAATGACATTAAAAAAAAAAATTTTAAAAGATTTATGTGAAATGCCTGAACATCTAAGAGGAATTTCAATGGAAATTTTATTAACAAAATATAATAAAAAAATAATTAATAATTTATTAAATGATAAAATCATAAAAATAAGAAAATGGTATAATGGCCCAGGTAAGATTGTGATACCAACAAAAAAAGGTTTATTATTATATAAAGAAAAATGAAAATAAATGTTATAGGTTTTTACAAAATAAAAGAAATTAAAAGTTTAACTAATTATCAATATCTTTTAAAAAAAAAATTATTAAAGAATTTAATAAGAGGTACGATCATATTATCTCCTGAAGGAATAAATGGAACTATTTCAGGAAAAAAAAAAGAAATAAAAGATTGTATTTCTTTTATCAAAAAAAAATTAATGATTAAAAAATTTGATTCAATTAATCATTCAATAATTAATTACCAGCCTTTTTTTAGACCAAAAATAAAAATAAAAAAAGAAGTTGTACCTATAGGATTAAAATTAACAAAAAATCAAAAACAACAAAATATTTATATTGATCCTAAAAATTGGAATAAGATAATTTCAGAAAAAAATACAATTGTAATAGATATAAGAAAATCAATGGAATATAAATTAGGAACCTTCAAAAATGCTGTAGATCCGAAAGTAAATAATTTCAGAGATTTTCCAAATTTTTTTAAAAAAATTAAAAATAATAAAAAAATAGCTATGTTTTGTACCGGAGGTATAAGATGTGAAAAAGCAGCTAATTATTTAAGAAAAAAAGGGTTCGAAGAGATTTACCAATTAAAAGGAGGAATTTTAAATTATTTAAAAAAAATTAAAAAAAAAGATAGTCTGTGGAATGGAGAATGTTTCGTGTTTGATAACAGAGTTACTCTTAAACATAAATTAATCCCAGGAGAATATACAATCTGTAGTGCATGTAGAATGCCTGTATCTAAAGATGATAAAAAATCAAAAAAATAAAAAAAAGATATCTCCTGCCCATATTGCTTTGATATATTAACAAAAGAAAAAGAAAAAAAGCTTTTATTAAAAAAAAAACAAAAAGAATTATTAATTAACAAATAAATACAAATGAATAAAATAAAAATACTTCAAATATGTAATGTTATTTGGAAAGCTGGAGAAATAATATTAAAAATATATTCTAAAAAGTTTAAAATTTATAATAAAAAAGATAATTCACCAGTTACAATTGCAGATTTTGAATCAGAAAAAATAATAATTACTGGTTTAAAAAAAATATTTAAAAAACCACACATATATTCAGAAGAAACTAATTATAAGAAAAAAAACAAACAAATAAAAAATTTTTGGCTCATTGACCCATTAGATGGAACAAAAGAATTTATAAAAAAAAATGGCGAATTTACGATAAATGTAGCTCAAATTATTAATAATAAAGTTGAATTTGGAATAATTTATGCACCCTATTTTAAAAAAACTTATATAGGAACGAAAAAAAATACATATGAAATAATTAATAAAAAAAAGTTTAAAAAAGTAATTCGTAAAAAAAATTTATATAAGACAATGATTGTTAGTCGATCACATTCAACAAAAAACGAAATAAATAAGTTAGCTAATAAGTATAATGTTAAAAAAGTAATATTTTTAGGAAGTGCTCTTAAATTTTGTTATTTAGCTGAAGGTAAAGCTGATATATATCCAAGAACTGGAACTACATATGAGTGGGATACAGCGGCAGGCCAAGTGATAATAAATGGATCTGGTGGAAATATTAGAACTAAAACTGGTAAAATATTAAATTACGGAAAAAAAAATTTTAAAAATAAAGAATTTATTGCAAAAATTAATTAATGAAAATTTTAAAATCTGATACAAACGGTATAAACGAAGTAGTTAAAGAAATCTTGAATGGGAAAATTGTTTTTATTCCCACTGATACAGTTTATGGAATAGCAGCTAATCCTTTTAATAATAATGCGGTAAAAAAAATTTTTTTATTAAAAAAAAGATCATTAAAAAATTCTTTAATTTTATTATGTGCAAATATAAAAATGGCAAAAAATTATGCTACTTTTAATAAAATTGCGATAAAGTTAACTAAATTTTTTTGGCCAGGTCCTTTAACATTAATTTTAAAAAAAAAATCTAATTTAAAGATTTCGAAAAAATGGGTTTCTAAAAATAATTCAATTGGTATAAGAGTTCCTAATCATAACGTATTATTAAAAATCATAAAAAAATGCAAAATCCCAATTTTTTGTACAAGTGCAAATATATCTGGTGAAAAAAATCTTAATTCTATAAAAAATATTAAAAAAAAATTTAAAAATAAAAACTTAATTTTAATAGAAGACTATAAAGTTAATTTTAAAAAAGAATCGACTATTATTGATGTAACTAACAACAATATGAATATACTGAGAAAAGGAATTTTAAAAAAAAAAGAATTAAATAAAATTATTAATTAAATTATGAAAAAATAAATGACAATTGGTATTTTAGGTTCAGGAGCATGGGGAACAGCTTTATCATGTATGTTAAGTGAAAAAAATGATAAAATCATTATTTGGTCAAATGAGAAACAAACAGCGCAGCAAATTAATAATCTCAGAATAAATAAAGTTTACTTACCTAATATTAGAATCCCAAAAAATGTAATTGCTACAAATAATTTAGAAGATCTTAAATTATGTAAATTTATTTTTATTTGTGTGCCATCTCAATTTATTAAAAAAATAATTACTAAATTTAAAAAGTTTTGGAATAAAGATATGATGTTTATAAATTGTTCAAAAGGAATAGAGCATAGTTCAAATTTAATAATAAGTGATGTTATTAAAAAAATATTTCCAAAATCTAAAATAGCAATTTTATCAGGACCAAGTTTTGCAATTTAAGTTGCAAAAAAAAAACCAACTGCCATCACTATTGCAGCAAAAAATCAAAATTATGCAAAAAAATTAGCTCTTATTTTGAATTCTAAAAATTTTAGATGCTACTATACTAACGATATCATTGGAGTTCAATTTGGAGGTATTATAAAAAATATTTTAGCTATTGCTTCAGGAATAATTGAAAGTCAAAAATTAGGTTCAAGTGCAAATGCTGCATTAATAACAAGAGGATTAGCTGAAATGAAAAGAATTGGATTAGCTTATGGAGCAAAAGAAAACACTTTTTATGGTTTATCAGGTTTAGGTGATCTAATGCTTACATGTAATAGTAAATTATCAAGAAATTTTGCTACCGGATTATTGTTAGGCAAAGGTAAGAAAATTAATGAAATAAAAAAATTAAAAACAATTTCTGAAGGTGTTATAAACTCAAAAACTATTTTCAAATTATCTAAAAAAAAAAAAATTGAAATGCCGGTATGTGAATCAATTTATAAAATACTTTATAAAAAAAATAAAATAAAAGAAATGATAAAGAAAATATTGTCTAGAAATATAAAAAAAGAAACTTAATAAATAAATAAATTTTTCTTATAAAACTCAGAATAAATAAAAAGTGTTAAAAAAGAAATTATTATAAAAAATGGAAAATGATGATCAAAAAAAACAAAAAAAAGAAATATAAAAAAAAATTTTATTTTATAAATTTTAAATTTTTTAAAATTTATTTTATTTAAAAGATAAAACATAACAGGAATTGTCAAAATTAAATCGTATACTACTAATCTAGGAATTATTAAATTTATTATTAAAATCCCAAAAGCAATACAATATAAAAAATGATTTTCGCTATTTTTAATTTTTTTATTATTTAAACAAATAAAAATAGATAATATAAATATTGAACTAATAAAAAACCATAAAACTAAATTAATTGCTAATGGAAAAAAACTATTATTAAAATTATTTACACCAAAAAAGATCCATGGCATTTTTTCAATTATAGAATACAAACCTGTTCCTGTTAAAAATCTTGTAGGTAAATTTTCTTCAACTTTACCTTGTATTATGTCAAGAAAAGCAAGTGTCAGATCTGGGTTATTTATATATAAAATATATTGAATAAAAAAAAATAAAAATAAATAAAGAAAAATATTTTTTAAAGATTTCCAACCTAATATATAAAAAGGTAATATTAAAAAAGCTAAATAATAAAATTTAAATAAAGAAACAAAAATAACGGCAATATAAAAAAAACTATAAAAATTTTTAGTTAATGAATAAATTCCTAAAATTAAAAAACCATATAATATTATTGAAGCATTCCCAGAAATAAAACTAGTAAAAATAACACTTCCAAAAGAAAAAATAATTAATAAAAAATTTCTCCAATCAAAATTAATTTTAAATAGTTTTTTTGATATAAAAAAAATTAACATTACCGATATTATTTCAAAAACAATCCATAAAAATTTTGCTGTTAAAATATTTAATGAACCAAAATATTTTAATATTTCATATGTGCTAGGTGAGAAATTTGCAGTTAACGTAATATTGGGATTTAAACAATCTCCATGCACATTTAAACCATATGGAAAATTACCTAAAAAATAAGTTTTAGATGCACAATAAATAATATGAAAATCCCAAAAAGGAATTTTTCCACCGATAAATTTATGAAAAATAAAAAATAATGAATATAAAGAAATTATAATTAAAGTAATATCTAAAAAACGTGATTTATAAATCATTTTTATTTTTTTTTTATTAAATTTAAATAATTTTTAATAATACTTTTCCACATAAAATTTTTTGAATATTCCTTAGAATTCACTGACATTTTTTTATATATTTTTTTATTAAGAATTTTTTTAATTGCTTTCTGTATAGATAAAATATTATTTGGATCACAAATAATTCCTGTTTCACCATCAATAACTGACTCTTTAGTTCCACCTATACCACTAGTTATCGACGGTATACCATGCATTGCAGCTTCTATATAAGAAATACCAAAACCTTCAATTGATAATAATCTTTTACTTTTAATAGTTGGCATTATATGTAAATCAGAAATATTGAATAAAAAATTTTTATCTTTCTCATTAACACTACCTAAAATTTTTATATTTTTTTTTAAATTTAATTTCTTAATTAATTTACTAATACTTTTCATTTCTGGGCCATCTCCAGCAATTAAATAAAGTAAATTTTTAAATTGTTTTAATAAACCACTAATAGCATAGATAATCTTTTTATGATTTTTTCTTTTTTCTAATATAGCTATTGTTAGTAAAATTGGATTGAAATTTTTATATTTTTTTTTTTTACTTGCTTGATATTTAAAATACGATTTCTCTATACCTGGATAAATTACTTTAATTTTATTATGACTTATTCCTAAATCGATAAATTTTTTTTTAGTAAAATGAGAATTAGCAATAACAAAATTACATTCTAAAAAAACATTCTTAATTCTTTTTTTTTTTAAAATATTTTTTCTAACTAAAACATCATTGCCATGAGCAAGACATAATATTTTTATTTTTTTTTC
>CAYOOR010000092.1:0-13019 GCA_964405695.1 uncultured Alphaproteobacteria bacterium | reverse complement strand
AAAGTGGTCTTTTCTACAATAAAATTTACTTGGACCCTAGGTCAGGCGAAAGAGGTGCAGTAATGTCTACAGTAACCGAAGAACAGGTTGTTGAAGCCCTCCGTGAGGTCTTTGACCCAGAGATACCCGTCAACGTCTACGACCTTGGTCTCATCTATGGCCTTGAAATTGATGAACAAAACAACATTGGCGTCACCATGACACTGACGGCGCCGGGCTGTTCAATGGGACCTCAGATTGCACAGAATGCAGAGTGGCGCATTGCAGAGATTGATGGAGCCGGTGACGTACAAGTGGAAATGGTCTTTGATCCACCTTGGACGCCCAACCTGATAACAGAAGAAGGCAAGAAACTTCTTGGGATTGACTAGTCTGTCCAAGTTTTTTGTTTCGGCTTAAAACAAACGTCGCTGTGCGGCGCATCCGTTGAACGATCCGAGGAGTACCTATGGCCACCAGAGAACCAACGCCACAAGAGCAAGCCCGCTTAGAGGCCATTAGGCAACAGTGGCAGCAGAAGCGTAAGATCACCGAACGATTTGACAAAATTCGGCATAAAATCGCGGTTTATAGCGGAAAAGGCGGTGTTGGCAAGACAACGGTCTCTGTCAATATTGCAACTACCCTCGCCGCTCAAGGAGAGCGCGTAGGGATCTTGGATGCGGACATCGACTGCCCGAATGTTGTCAACGCTATGAAAGTGGAGCTAATTCCCGGATACAAGGATGGGGTATTCACTCCCGCTGTTCAGTGGGGCGTAAAAGTCCTCTCAATGGGGTTTTTCCAGGAAAACCAGAATGAAGCTATCATCTTTCGTGGCCCGATGATCCATAACACTCTCACTCAGTTCATGGAAGGGACAGATTGGGGTGAACTGGACTACCTCATCGTTGATATGGCGCCTGGTACTTCAGATGCAGCGCTTACCATTATGCAAACTCTTCCTTTGGATGGGTTTGTCATGGTCACTGGCCCGCAGGAACTTGCAGCACTGGATGCCAAGCGGTCGGTGAACATGGTCAAGAAATTGAACATGACCGTTCTTGGTGTAGTTGAGAATTTTTCCGGAGAAATATTCGGTACCGGTGCGGGGGAATCATTGGCCACTGAGATAGAAGTGCCGTTTCTCGGAAAGACCCCGCTGCGGCCTGATTACAAAGACACATCTAAGCCCAGCGTCTTGTTGAGTCCGTTAGTAAAAGATGAATACGAGGAGCTAGTGTGACAGCTTAAGAAATCCCTTGAAGCTTTATCTCATGCTGACTAAAAGTAGCACTGATATATACGAAGTTTTTTACTCTCAAGATACAAACCTTATTTTGTGGAAACCACGCCTCCAATTCGTGACACCTTCGCGCCAAACTCTTGGTATGGCCACGTGATCCGTTGTGGAGCTTCGGGAAAACTCCTTGGCAATCCAATGGTGGTACTCCGCTTGAACAATAATCCGGATCCATATTGTTGTTTCAGTGTTTTGTCCCATTTTCATTCGCGAGAGGATTACTAATGTTAGAAGTTGAGAATTCAGGGGTGCAATCCTTGCGACCCTATATAGGCCTCATGGATGATTGGGTGCTAGAAGAATTAGAATCACTCGGATCCTCGTTGAAAGGTGCTCGTGTAGCTCACATCAATGCCACATCTACCGGTGGTGGAGTAGCAGAGATATTGCATTCTATTCTGCCTTTATACCAAGGATTGGGGGTGGATGCCTCCTGGTTGGTACTTCAAGGTGAGGATGAGTTTTTCGACGTGACCAAGAGGTTACACAACTGCCTCCAAGGAGCAGAAAATGGCCTAACGACAAAGGATTGGGAAATTCATAGCGATTGGAATAGACGCAATGCTGACCTAATGACCTCGAAGTATGATGTTGTTATTGTTCATGACCCTCAACCAGCTGCGCTTCGTGAATTTGCCAAGAACACCGCTGGGAAATGGGTTTGGAGATGCCACATTGACACTTCGGAACCAAACGAAGATGCGTGGAGGGTACTTAGCGGGCTCATACATGAATTTGATGCTGCAATTTTTAGTCTCTCCGATTTTGTAGGTCCAAGATTGGAGCACCTCCCCATTTCCATCATCCCGCCAGCCATTGATCCATTTATCGCCAAGAATATGCCGATGTCGAAAGATGACGCGATGGCCGTTGTTGCTGAGTTTGGCCTAGACCCCAATCGCCCATTTATTTCACAGGTATCTCGGTTTGATCCTTGGAAGGATCCACTGGGAGTAATTGAGGCTTTCAAACTTCTCAAACAAAGCAATATTGATTTGCAGTTGGCCATGTTGGGTAACTTTGCGGACGATGATCCTGAGGGTCAAGTGATGTACGAGCGTGTATTAGAGGCTGCCAATGGGGTGCCTGATCTACATATCATCACTGGCTTGACTGATTTGGTCGGTCCATTTCAATCGCAGAGCAAGGTGATCTTACAAAAATCCCTACGCGAAGGTTTTGGTCTTACGGCGACTGAAGCGCTTTGGAAAGGGACCCCGGTGGGCGCTGGCAACGTGGGGGGTTTGCGACTTCAGGTTTCCAACGATGTGGGTGGCTATTTGGTTGACAGTGGTGAGCAATGTGTTGAGAAAGTGAATTACCTTCTTACTCACGAGGAAGAGCGCGTCGCTCTGGGTGCATCGGGACGAGAGCGAGTTAGAACACAGTTTCTTCTGCCACGATTGCTTCTCGATGAACTTAAGCTGATGAATGGACTTTTGAGAGGCGATTAATATTGATTAACTAGTAACGCGGACTGGAATGGTTGGTCTTGAACGTTGTAAAAGGGATGTGAGATGGAGTTTGACCTCACTTGGGCGATTACCCTATTTTTGGGATCGGCAGTTGTCGTCGTTATTGCGGCAATAGCACTTGCTAAGGGCGGCGACATTATTGCTTCCAATACCAAGCTTGGCCAACTGTGGGTCGGATTATTGCTCATTGCAGGTGCAACATCATTACCTGAACTTGTGACTACTATTACTGCCGTACGTCTCGATAACCCCGGTTTGGCTGCAAGTACCATTATGGGAGCAAACATGCTCAACGTGGCTAAGCTGGCTTTGATTGCGGGTTTGCTCGGTGGGCCTTATGTGTATCAACGGTTGTCAAAAGGTCAGGAGTTATTGTCACTGCAGGCTTTGGGTCTGACAGCAATGGGAACAATTTTTATTCTAATTGGCTGGGGTGCAGAAGTTTTTGGGATCACTCTTGCAGCCATTTTGATACTCACCGCTTATCTCCTTGGGTCCCGCGTGTTGTATAAGACAAGCTCCGGCGATTCTCTGCCGTCGCAAGAGATTCCAGAGCATTCATTACGGTGGGGCTGGACAGTATATTTGGTTTCGGCCATTGCGATCTTGGTATCGGCAACGGCGTTGACCATCAGTGCCGACCAAATTGCGAATGAAACTGGCATCTCTGCAAGTTTCATTGGTGTGCTCGCGGTTGCATTCGTGACTACAATCCCAGAGTTAGCGGTAGGTATCACCTTGATGCGCATGGGCGCACCAGAGATGGCAGTCGCGGAATTCCATGGGAGTAACGCTCTAAATATCGCTATTCTTGCAGTAGCGGACTTCGCTTATTTTGAGGGTTCGTTATTTTCAGAGTTGGATGACAGCGACCTTTTGGCAGGCATATTTGCGGTTCTTCTGGTTGGATTAAGTGCTCTTCAGATTCGGCTGCGTAGACGGCTGAAACATTTGTCTTTCACAGAGCCGAGTTCTGTTTTGTTTTTCGGGCTTTACGTGGGTGGATTATATCTGGTTTTTCAAGCCGGTTAGCTCTTACACAACGTCAGCCATGGTCTTTTTGAATAAAGTGATAAAGTTTCGCGCGGGGACGGACAAGGACTTCCCGCGCAGTGTCACAATGCCAGCTTGCTCCATTGGCATCAATGCTGTCAGGCTAAGAACTTCGAGTTTTGTTTCATCGCCTGGTTCTAACGACAACCGTGGTCCTACCGAAATGCCCATGCCTTCAGCGACGTATCGCTTGATGATATCCATACTATCCAGTTCCACCACAACCTCCCACGGAAAGCCTTTCCTACGGAATTCATTTTCCAATACGGTGCGAGTATGTGTACTTGGACCCATCAGCACAAGCGGCCAATCTGCAATTTGATCCAGAGAGATCAACGGTTTCTGCGCTATAGGGTGCCCTTTGGGGGCGATAAGAACCCGTTCATAGCCAAAGACACTCTCAAAATCGAGCGTTGGATTTCTTTCAGGACCTGGGACGACACCCATGTCCACTTCCCCAGATTCCACCAGCTTTAGTACATCCTCCCGCCTGCGGGAACGTATCCGGACCATGGCTCGAGGGAAGGTTGTTTGGAAAACCTTTACACCGTCTAGCAGCATTTGAGGGATGATTTCTGTTGTGGAAGCAATAGTTACTGGTCCCCGCTCTTCTTCTCGAGCGGCATCTTTTGCGAGTGAATCGATTTCCTTGATCAAAGGCGTGGTCAACTCCGCTAAGGTGGCGCCTACCAGAGTGAGTTGGATAGGGCGCTTAACCCTATCGAACAGAGTTACTCCCAGTTCATCTTCCAGCTTTTTGATGTGGGTGGTAACCGTTGGCTGACCAACTTCCAACTCATTTGCAGCACGAGAGATACTTTTCAAGCGAGCTGCGGCTGAAAAACTTCGTAGTTGTCGTAGTTCCATACAGATGTCCTTAATATTATAATTATCAATATTATTTATTATAGTATATATCTAGACGAAATGATGTTCGTACCTGATACTAAATACGTAACAAAAAACGAAGAACGCTTCGCGAAGAGGCGGAAAAGGAGAGAAGTATGATCAGGGAGTTTATGAGAACAGTCCGAGGTTTAGTCCCGCCAGCCGAATTTGAGGGTTATCTCTGTAATCTCTTGGACGGCAATAGTGGGGAACACACACCAACCATAGAGGAAGCTCGCAAACAATATCGGGTCATGGTTAATGAACGATCGGGTTTGATCGATCGGTTCTAGACATTCGTGTAGCGAAGTAACAAAGGCGGCACCAAACATGCATTGTTGAAGGTGGCCGCCTTCTTTTGATCTGAATTACTAACGGACTGCAGCGTTCGATCGAGTGGGCAATTTAGTCGTCAGTGAATCCTTGCGGCCTGGTTTTCCGTCTTTGAATGCTGGGACAAGGAGAATTGGGGCGATCACTGTGGTGACGACCGTCATCATAATAGCCACACCGAACACGTCTTGCTCGATAACGCCGCGTGACAGCCCGATTCCCGCGATGATTAGGGCGACTTCGCCTCGGGGAAGCATACCTAGGCCCACGCGCCATGCGCCTCTAGCGTTAAAACCTACAGCCATGGCGGGTGCGCCTGACCCTATCAATTTGCTGGCGATCGCCAGGGCAGTAAGCACTACACCAAAGACTAGCGCACCCCCCATCGCTTCAACGTCCACGAGCATCCCCATGACCACGAAGAAGATTGGCACCATGAAGTGATAAACGCCCATAAGGTTTTCCTCAATGATCCGGGACAGTGACGTACCTGAAAGGCCAAGCCCTACCGAATACGCACCAATGATCATGGCTAGGCCAAAAGTTTCTGCCAGACCTCCGCCTAGTAGTGCGAGCGCGAGTGCGAGGACCAATGCTGCGCCAACACCGTGAAACCAACGCAGAACACGGGTAATCAGGTTAGCGGCAACGATCATGACACCGGTCAACACGATCCAGAAACCTACGGCCTTACCCGCGACTTCGCCAATGTCTCCGACGGATACGGAACCGGATTCGGCGAGGGCAACCACCACAGCCAGTACAAGGATCCCAAGTACGTCATCTACCACTGCGGCGCCAATGATGGTCACGCCTTCAGGCGATCCCATCATATTTAAGTCTGACAACACCCGAGCGGTGATACCTACGGAGGTTGCTGTCATGATTGCACCAATAAAAAGGGCCACGGGATCGGCAAAGCTAGTGGCGTATCCAAGCATCACTGTTGCGCCAGCTCCGAGCGCAAAAGGTAAGATGACGCCACCTATTGCCACAGCAGTTGCAGGCCCAGCGAATCTAAGGAACTGCTTGAGGTTAGTTTCTAGTCCAACGGTAAATAGGAGAACAATTGACGCTATTTGGGCTATGACCCACAGCTCAGTCGGCACCACGGAGATTGGGTTAATATCTGCGTGGGAAGACGCCTGAAATATTGGTCCAAGGCTCCCAATCTTGACGCCACCGAGGGCAAAAGGTCCTATGATGATCCCTGCGGCAAGTTCGCCGAGGACTGAAGGAATCTTCAGATAACGCTGTGAGATCTCACCCGCAAGCTTTGCTGCTACCAAAATAACGCACAACTGCAGAATGATGCGGGTTACAAGATGAGTGAGTTCCTCACCTTCCATTAATTGTCGCTCCACATATTAAAAATGTTTTGGTTCTTGTAATGAGAACCCTCATCGTTCCGCATCAGGGTGCAATGAGGGGAATGCTCATTAACGACATACCTTATCTCCGGTATTGTAACATTCAGAAGCAGATGATGGGGCAACTGCTACAGGAATTCCGGTCCCGAATTTGATAATGGAAACTGCAATCGTAAATTCAAAATTCGCAGCGCAAGCCCAGCTCAGCGCAGGTTCCTCTGAACCATTCCACCACTTCTTTGTGGAGAGGGATGCCTTCGGATATGCGTTCTTCCGTTGCTTCTGCTTCTATCTGGCCCGGTACCAATACCCGATCGTGCCCCGGCGCAGGCTTCGTAGTTTTCAACGTTTGCAGGAAATCATCCATGGTTTGTTTGAACTCTGGGACATTAGTGAAAGCGTCGATATCGTATGCAGCTACGTGATGGGCAAATCCGCCCGGAGACTGACGCGTGTTCCTTGCGGCAAACCCAAAGCCACCAAGTCCCGTGGTTAATATCTCAACCACGCAAGCAAGTCCGTAGCCTTTGTGGGAACCGAGTTCTCGAAGGGCGCCTGTGGGCAGCCCTAAGAACTCGTCAGGAACCAAGCCAGCTTCCATGATGGGTGTCCCCTCCATATCTGCAAGCATCCCACCTGGTATCGTTGCTCCTAGACGTTTCGCGATGCGAAATTTGTTGATGGCAACAACGCTCGTCGCAATGTCAAGAACGAAAGGAGATTCTTCGTTGGTTGGCACTGCCACTGCAATCGGATTGGTTCCCAACCGTGGCTCTGCACCAAATGTGGGGAGGACTTGAGGAGGGGTGCCGGAAAGGCAGATTCCTACCATGTCGTGTGGTAGTGCCAGCATGGCGTGATAGGCCGCCATCCCTACGTGTCCTGCTCTTCCCATGGTCACGATTCCAACGCCCGTCTGCTTGGCTTTGGCGATCGCTATGTCCATAGCTTTCGGTGCCATGATGATCCCCAACGACAGATCTGAATCGATGTTGGCCGTGGATGGCCGTTCCCGTAGAATTTTCCAGTCGGGAGTAGGGTTTATGGTGCCGTTAGTGTACCCAGTGACGTACGAACGCAGCATGTTGGAGACACCGTGACTGTCAACGCCTCGTAAGTCTGCCAATACCAAGACGTCTGCCGCTACTGCGGCGTCCGCTGATGGGACGCCCATTTTTTCAAAGATGGATGAAGTGGTTATGCGAAGGTCTTCGTGCCGGACCCGGACCGCATCATCTTCTTTGAGTATAAAACTCTCAAGCATTATTTATCTCCCAAACCAGCCAATTTAATCGATCCATCCTGCGCGGCCTCGAGGGGAAGTAGCCCGATGAAAGAAGGGAACTGTATATATTCCCTCGGTATCTATCAGGTAGCTACTGTTTTGCACTCTAGCGCTTGTGGATACTCTGCCGTTGTCCTGTGTCGGATGAATTTTGAATGGCATCTAACAATTCATGTAAGCGTACTGCCGTAGCAAAGTCTGGCACCTCTTCCGTTCCTTTCGAAACTTGATTAAAGAACTTGCGATACATCTGTGCGACGTGGAACGGCGGTCCTTGGGGGACGTCATTAGGTGTCCAGACTCCGGCTTCTGTAATCTGGATGTCTTCCATGGCGTTGCTTCCAGCCTGCCCACCCTGAAGGCGTAGCGGCGTCGTGTTGGGGCCTCCACTAGCGGAAGCTACCAATGTTCCTTCTCGACCTATGATCTCCATCCGATATCCGGTACTGTGTTGGGGTGCGCTCCCAACGTAAGCGGAAGCTACGGCACCATTCTCCAAGATCCCGCTGACTGCGATAGTGTCTATGGCTGTGACGTCCACCATTTCTTTGGTGTCCGTGTTGAGCCACTTAGGTACTTGCGTGCTGACCACCCCCGATACCTCTTTGAATGGACTGACAGCGAATTCAAGAGCATCGATGCAATGGCCAAATCCTATAGTGAAGGAACTTGCACCCGCTTCTATGGCAGCACGCCACATTCGTTCAGAAGGTGCTTCAGTTATGCCCGCTGCAGCCTGATTTAAACTGCAAGACAGTACCTCTCCTACATATCCTTCCGCTATAAGCTCCTTGATGCGGAGGATGAACGGTGAGCATCGTGCCTGGAGGCCCACCATAGTTTGAACACCTTTGGCCTTAGCAGTTTCTGCCATTTCCCTTGCTTCTGCCAGAGTGGCACCTAACGGCCATTCCGTGTACACGTGCTTGCCAGCATTCAGCGCAGCCATTGTCAGTTCATGATGATATGGAACCTTGACCGCCACGGAGACCACATCGACGTCCGGATGCTGCACCATTTCGATATGGTCATGGAAGCTGAGAGGTACTTGGAACCGATCTGCGGAGGCCGCGGCAGTTTCAGCACGTGTTGTGCAGACTGCGGCAAGCGTGAATTCTGGTAGCTTCATGAGGGCGGGTATGTGCGCTCGGCTTCCCCAACCGTAGTCGACATTTGCGCCTATGATTCCCACACGAAGAGGTGTACTTGTCGATACCATGTTGACCTCCAATAGTTCATTGCACAGAGGATGCTAGTAGGCCGCGCCATTGTAGCAGGTTTCAGCTTAGCTAAGGGGCGGAAGTACGTCTTGGAGCCAGACAGTGATATCACTTAACAACGATCGACTAATCTCGTGGCCCATGGAATATTCGTTATAAACCGGCTGGTACCCTTCGTTTTCTAGAAATACCTTCGTCCTTCGCGCATGATCTACGGATACTGTCATATCCGCATTCCCGTGGCCAATGAAAACGGGTTGTGTTCGATTCGCCGGAAGTTCGTTGACAAGGGATTCGGGATCAAAGACAGCAGCGCTCAGCGCAATTATGCCTGCAAACATATCCGGGTTTGCTAGCCCGCACCCATATGCGAGTCTGCCACCCTGGGAGAACCCACCTAACACGACATTTCCAGGCTCAACGTCATATTGGTCCATAACCTCGCGGAAGTACGCATTCAATAAAACTTGAGCCTTTGCATCTTCTTCGGGATCGCGTCGACGATCCGGGTGTGTCCAGCTGTAGCCGACCATGCCTGGCGCCAAATCCATTTCTTCAGGAGCATTGGGGAACGAATAAACATAACCTGTTGCGTTAAGAATCGGAGCAATTCCTGCTAGGTCTTGCATATTGGCTCCGAAACCGTGAAGCATGATGATGAGGGGGTATTTACCGTTTGGGTCATAGTTATCGGGGTGGACTGTCAAATATTTCAATTGCGACCCTTGGTGTTCTTGTATGTCCATCAACGGTATTCCTCCGAGTCCCTGAAATTGGTTTCGATAAACAAAATTAGTTAGTCAAGATTCAATAAATGGTAATAACCTTTAGATTTAAAACGGGATGTTCATCCCATGTAGACACCACCACCCACGTGTAACGTCTGACCCGTTGTGTATCCAGCATCTGCTGACGATAGAAACACGCATGCCGCGGCGACTTCCTCGGGAGTGCCCATGCGTTGCATCGGGATCCCTTGCCTGCGACCCTGGTCATCCTGAACTATTGTGGGAGCATTGCCTGTGAGGTAAGCACGCTGATCGTATCGATCAGTGTTGATGGAACCGGGAGAAACAACGTTGGCACGGATGCCTATCTGCCCATAGTCAAAGGCGATCCCCCTCATCAAGCCGATCAATCCAGCTTTTGCCGTGGCTACTGCCACGGCATCCTTACGTACTCCAAAGGCCGCTAGCCCTGCAATTGCTATGAGACTGCCACTCTCAGCTTTTATCATGCCGGGCAGGACCGCTTTTGACAAGTAAAAAGCTGCATCAAGGTTTACGCTCATAACCGTGCGCCATTCTGCCGCACTTACTTTGTGGATCGGTCCATGGGGTCGAATCCCCACATTGCTTACCAGGATGTCAACCGGGCCAAGGGTGCTGGCAATCTTCTCCACCATCTTGTTCACCTGAGCCGGATTTGAGACGTCTGTCAAGATAGGGAGTGCCTTACCTCCTCTGGTTTCAATGAGTCTTGCGACTTCGTCAATAGAATCTTGGTTTTGGAGTCCGTTGACCGCAACACTTGCTCCGTTATTAGCCATTGCTAGAGCGATTGCCCTCCCAATGTTCCTTCCTGCCCCAGTCACTAGCGCCACTTTTCCTTCAAGTTTCACTTGGGTCTCCTTTGTGTATTCAGCACATATTATGCGGCGGTGTTCATCCTACCTCAACACGTTTCACTACTGGTTGACTCCTCATCTTTGCATATCGATACTGCAGAGTGTGGATTGAATTCGTATATGGAGGCGAGATGGACGGTCTTATGAAGACCTTAACTGATTATATGGTGCATGCTAGAACAACAAAATTACCAGAAGAAGTGGCGATGAAAGGGAAGCATCATATTTTGGATACTTTGGCGGCGATCGTTTCAGGTGCCGCACTTCCCCCCGGTGAAATGGCCCTCAAGTACGTTCAATCGCAAGGAGGGACGGCGGAGGCTCAGGTTATCACGCCTCCCTTCCTCACCACTGCAGTGAACGCCGCGATGGCCAACGCCTTTTTTGCTCACGCTGACGAAACAGACGATTCTCATGCTGCATCGGGAACCCACCCTGGCTGCTCGATTGTTCCTTCTGCATTGGCAATGGCTGAACGGGGCAATGTTAGCGGAGAGCGATTACTCAACGCGATAGTGTTGGGCTACGACATGTGCGCACGTGTCATGTTCTCACTTGGTGAGCGATACATGCTTGAAGAAAAACGTGGTGTCAGTAGTCATAGCATTGGTGGTTTGTTTGGCTCTGCATCTGCTGCAGGAGCCTGCACCGAGTCTACGGCAGCCCAGTTACGCTACCTTGTATCTTATGCGGTCCAGCAGGTTGCAGGGATACCGACGTGGGCACGTGATACTGATCACATTGAAAAAGCATTTGATTTCGCAGGGATGCCCGCGAGGAGCGCGGTTACAGCCGCAACTCTAGTTGATGCTGGATTCACAGGGGTGTGGGACGTGTTTGAAGGTAACAGGAATTTTTTCAAGTCATTTTCTCCCGCCCCCAATCCCAATGAGATTGTTGCAGATTTAGGTAGTCGTTATGAAGTGGTCAATACCAACATCAAAAAGCACTGCGTCGGCTCGCCGATTCAGGCCGCTGCTGACGCTCTGGGCCATATCCTTGAATCGCACCCGACTAAGGCAGAGGATGTTGAGTCCCTCCGCGTCATTTTGCCCGTAGGCGGAGCGGCGACAGTCAACAACCGAGAAATGCCTAATATCAACCTCCAGCATATGATGGCGGTGTTTCTAATGGATGGATCGATCTCTTTTGCTGCTGCGCACGATAATGACCGATTTAACGACCCCGCAACGGCCGCACTTCGAGAGAGAGTTGACCTGAAAGGTGACAACGCTCTCGTAACCCCAGAGAGCCCTCGACAGGGGATAGTGGAGTTGCAGATGAGGACCGGAGAACGTTACCGTGACCACGTGGTTGCTGTCCGTGGCACGATGGAGAACCCCATGACAACAGAAGAGGTTGAGTCAAAGGCTCGTGACCTCTTGACACCAGTTTTGGGGATTGATAAAACCAATCACCTTATAAAGGCTGTAGGGGACTTGGAGTCGATGGGTAGCGTGCGGCAACTCCGCAAATTACTGAGGCCGTGAGGATCGCTGGCATGATGCCGCGGCAATCTTGTTTGGGTTGAATGGCGCATAGTTGGCATCCGACGTAATTGAAATAGGGTTGTCTGATTTACTTCAGCCACCCCTTTGTTTCCGTTTTAGTCCAGTTTTATTGCAATGCTGAGTCCAAAGCGGCAGTTAGCTCCTCCGGTGTAACTAGGCTCTCCCATCGAGCGGTGATGCGGTTGTCCTTTCCGACCACGAAGGTCCAAGGCTCTGTAGGCAATCGCCACTCAGTCGTGATGCTCGTTGGCACCAATTTCCCCTCGTTACGGATTGCTGGGAGATCCCATGGTTCGATGTGAATGAACTCCACTCGATCCTGGTAATCGGCATAAACCTTCACTGCTACATCAAGTACTGGTCCGCACATTTCCGTCACGCAAAACGCTGGTGTGGAGAAGATAACGACAAAGGGCTTGGAACCCTCCAATGCTTCGGCAACGGTTAGTTCGTATAAACCAGGGACTATCGGCTCCAAGGTTGTGATTTCCTCTAAGCTACGGACGTCGCGATCGGTAGGGTTTTTGCTAGGAGGAGGCATGTCTCCAACTGCGGACGTTGTTGATTGGGCCTTCACCTGGAACGTGACCGTGGCCCGCTCTTTCCCACTGACGTTTGGGCCAGAAACGGAGAGGTGAGCCTCCCAGATGCCTGCCTCGGCGAAGGGTACGCTTTCGATTATGTATACGCCGCGCACCTCTTGATGGTCGTGGTTAGAGCCATCAGCGTGTTGGTGAATCCGCTTAATTCCATGGATCTCCTGGAAAGTTGCATCTCCTGAGCTTACAGGGATGAGCGAACCATTCTGATGTAATTTATATACGTCAACCTCTCCGTGAGCTCCATCTACAGAATTTCCGTCGAAATCAAATAAGCCAAATGGTAGTCGTTGGTCTCCTACAAGAATTTCTGATCCTGCGACAATGCCATTAAAATTGGGATGTTCGCTGGGTGTCGCCATTGCCGGTGCAACGC
>CAYOOR010000091.1:0-3420 GCA_964405695.1 uncultured Alphaproteobacteria bacterium | reverse complement strand
AGAAATAAAAAAAAAATGGGGGAAAATAGATTTTATAGTTCATTCCGTTGCTTATTCAGATAAAAATGAACTATCAGGGGATTATTTAAATACTTCTAAGGAAAATTTTTTAAATACATTATTAATTTCATGTTTTTCTTTTACAGAAATTACTCAAAAGTTTTCAGATATTATTAATACAAATGGATCATTATTAACATTATCATATTTTGGATCTCAAAAAGTAATACCTAATTATAATGTAATGGGAATTGCAAAAGCAGCTTTAGAGACAAGTATTAAATATTTAGCAGTAGATTTAGGTGACAGAAAAATTAGAGTAAATTGTATATCTTTAGGACCAATGAGAACATTATCTGGTGCAGCAATTAAAGATGCAAGATATATATATAATTGGACACAAAAAAATAATCCTTTGGGAAAAAATATAGATTTTGATGATTTATCTGGTTCTAGCAGTTATTTATTAAGTCAACAATCAAGTGGTGTTACGGGAGAAATTCATTATGTTGATGCTGGTTATAATGTTATTGGCATGATAAAACCACCTAAAAATACTTGAAAAAAATATTATGTAGCATAATTTAGAAAAGATATGTTAGATAAAAAAAATAATTTTATTTCTTTTTTAAAGAAAAATGGATTAAAAACAACCAGACAAAGAAATTTGGTTGTTCAACAGCTTTTAAATGGCAAAAATAGGCATTTTACAGCTGAAGATTTATATGAAGAAATGAAGTCAAAAAAAAGTAATATTTCTTTAGCTACCATTTATAATACACTTCACAGCTTTGTTGATAAAAAAATTTTAAAACTTGTATCAGTTAAAGAAGGAAAAACGATTTTTTGTACAAATATGAAAAATCATTATCATTTTTTTAATTCTAAAACTGGTAAATTAATAGATATTCCCTTTAAGGATATTAGAATAAATAAATTACCTAAACCGCCAATTGGTACAAAAATAGATAATATTGAAATTACAATAAATTTAATAAAAAAGAATTAATTTTTTTTAATTCCCCACAAATATTTTTTTTCAACCCATCCTTTAAAATAATTAATTTTTACTTTACAAAATTTTATATCACATCTAATTATTTTTCCTATTACTCCCTTATTTACAATTGCAGTTATGATTTCCGAATTATTTTTGTATTTTAAAAGATTTTGTTTTTTTTGATTTATAAAAGTTTTTTTATTTGAAATCATACTTGTATGTACCCATCCCCATTTATTATCAATATCTACAATTTTTTTCCAATTATCTTTTTCATCTATTATCAAAATTGGTAAATTTTTTTTTTTGTAAATAAATTTTATACCAGCATCAAAACTTGCATTATATCGAATATTTGTCTTTTCTTTTTTAATTGAAGCATATTTTGGTGTAATTGGATAAATAAGTGCTTTAGTAGTAAAAGAGAATATTAATATAAAAAATATAAGAAAATATTTCATATTAGTTACATATAGTACAGTTACGATTCTTTTCTATTTTTATTTTTTTAAATTGATTATTTAATAAATCTAAAATAACTAATTTTCCGACTAAAGGTTTTCCAATATTAAGAATATTTTTTAAGACTTCAACAGATTGAAATGAACCAGTTATTCCTGCAACTCCACCAATAACACCAAAATTTCTACAATTGTCATTATTATTTAATTTCTTTATTTCAGGAAAAATACATCTATAACAAGGATTATTTTTTGATTTTAACCATCCTTTAATACTTGTTATTTGTGCTTCGAATCCCTGAATAGCACCTGAAACTAAAGTTTTTTTATTTTTAACACAACTATCATTTATTAAATACTTAGTAGGAAAATTATCGCTACCATCAACGATCACATCATAATTTGAAATTATTTTATCAACATTTAATTTTGTAATTTTTTTTTTGTAGATATTAATTTTTAAATTTGGATTTATAGATAATAATTTTTTTTTTGCAACTTGTACTTTTGATTTATTAATATTTTTTTGATCAAATAATATTTGTCTCTGTAAATTTGAAAGTTCAACTTTATCAAAATCTGCTAAACCAATAGTTCCAATGCCAGCAGATGCTAAGTACATTGAAACAGGAGACCCTAAACCTCCAACTCCTAAAATAAATACTTTTGCTTTTAATAGTTTTTTTTGACCATTAATGCCAACATTTTTTAAAAGAATTTGATGGGCATATCTTTTTATTTCTTTTTCTGAAATTTTTTTTAACATTTTTATTATTTAAATAAAGCTGTTGATAAATAACGTTCTGCAAATGATGGTATAACTACAATAATTTTTTTATTTTTCATATTTTTTCTTTTGGCCACCTCTATTCCTGCGGCTAAGGCAGCACCTGACGAAATACCAATTGGTAACCCTTCTATTTTTGCAGCCATTTTAGCAGTTGAAAATGCGGTTTCATTTGCAATTTGTATTACTTCATCAATTAATGATTTATCTAATATTTTTGGTATAAACCCTGCTCCAATCCCTTGTATTTTATGAGGACCTGGATCTCCCCCAGATATAACAGGACTATCTTCAGGTTCAACAGCAATAATTTTTATTTTTTTATTTTTTTTTTTTAAAATTTTACTTACTCCAGAAATTGTTCCTCCTGTACCTACACCCATAATTACTGCGTCTAAATTTCCTTTTGTGTCGTTAAAAATTTCTATAGCAGTTGTTTTTTCATGTATTATAGGATTAGATTGATTTTCAAATTGTTGTGGCATAAATGAATTTTTAGTTTTTCTTTTTATTTCAATAGCCTCGTTTATTGCTCCTTTCATGCCATTTTCTGCTGGAGTTAAAATTAATTTAGCCCCAAGTAATATTAACATTTTTCTTCTTTCAATAGACATAGACTCTGGCATAGTTAAAATAAGTTTATAACCTTTTGCAGCACAAACAAAAGCTAAGCCAATTCCTGTATTTCCTGATGTTGGTTCAATAATAGTTGTAGTTTTATTAATTAGTTTTTTTTTTTCAGCATCTTCAATCATTGCCATTCCAATTCTATCTTTTACTGAAGAAGTAGGGTTAAAAAATTCTAATTTGCATATCAATTCTCCGTAGCAATTATACTTTTTAGATATTCTATTTATTTTTACTAATGGCGTATTGCCTATTGTATCTAAAATACTTTCATAAATTTTATTTCTTATAGTTTTCATTATTTATATTATGAAATCTGTTTTATTTTCTTTTTTAATATTAATTTTAGTGGTATGTATTTTTTTATATAAATCATGTATATTTGTTTTTTTAAAAGAATTTATCACTTCATTTGATACATTTTTTATTAATGGGTTTATAATTTCTGTTCTAATTCGAGTATTTATATTTTTATTTTTATTTTTTTCTGTTTCCATTATTGCATTGTATATATCTATAAGAAATATATTTCTTTTTTCTTTACC
>CAYOOR010000090.1:0-3527 GCA_964405695.1 uncultured Alphaproteobacteria bacterium | reverse complement strand
TGGAATTATTTATCAATTTAAAAAAAAAAAAAAACTTATAATTTTTTTACCTATTGGATGAACAAATTACAAAGTATTTATAAAAATCATCCCTTTTTTTTAACATTAAACCCCCCAATCAAACCAAACAAAATTTTTTATAAAACAATTTATGATCATCCTATATTTACTAAAGAAAGTATGGAAATACCAAAAAAAATTGATAAAATTCAGGGGAAAAAAGGTATATGGTTTTGTGGGAGCTATTTTTCATATGGTTTTCATGAAGATGCTGTTAACTCATCAATAAAAATTGCAAAATTAATTTATAATGAAACATCCCAAAAATTTAATTTATAAAGGAACTCTAATGCATTGCAGATTAAAACCTAATCTGCACAAATTTTTTTACAATGTATTCTATTTTTTTATAAATATTGAAGATCTTGACGATTTGAAAAAAAAATATACATTTTTTTCTTACAATAAATTTAATATTTTTAGTATTAATGATAAAGATCATGGACTTAGAAACAAAACAAAAATAAAAAATTGGTTAAAAAAAATACTAAATGATATAGGAATTAATTTTTTGAACACAAAAATTTTTATTTTTACAATGCCAAGAATATTAGGATATTCGTTTAATCCTTTAACTATTTTCTTTTGTTATGATTTAAAAAATAATCTGAAAGCTTTAATTTATGAAGTTAAAAATACATTTAATGAACAACATAGTTATTTATTTAAAATAAATAAAAATATATTAAAAAAAAAATATATAAAACATAGTTCAAAAAAAAATTTTCATGTATCTCCATTCTGGCCTATGAATGTAAATTATGATTTTACTATTACTGAGCCAAAAAAAAATTTTTTTTCAAAGATTAAAATGATAGAAAAAAAAAAGGAAATATTTCATGCATCTCTGAAATGTAAATCTAATCAAATGAATTTAAAAAATTTATTATTTTTAGGATTACAATATCCATTTACAGCATTAAAAGTTGTACTTGCTATTTATTATGAAGCTTTTAAAATTTTCTTTTTTAAAAAAGGAAAATACTATAAAAAACCAAAATTTAATAAAAATTTAACAATAATAAAATAAATGGATAATTTCTTAAATAAAATTGCTGATTTTGAATTTGGTAAAATTAAAATTGTAACGCCTGATGGAAAAAAATATAACTTTCAGGGAAAAAGGGATGGCCCTGAAACTGAAATTATAATTAAATCACAAAAATCTATAAACAAAATATTAGATAAAGGTTCACTAGGGTTTGCTGAGTCATATCTTGACGGTAATATAGAAACAAAAGATCTTAAGTCATTAATGCTTTTTTTTGCAAAAAATGAAAAATATTTAAATGGTGTATTAAAAAAAAATATTTTTTTAAGATTTAGTAACTATTTTAGAAAAAAATTAACTGAAAATACAATTAAACAAAATAAAAAAAATATTTCTTACCATTATGATTTAGGAAATGATTTTTTTAAGTATTGGCTTGATAAAAATTTAACATATTCTTCTGGTATTTTTGTAGAAAAAAACAAAAGTCTTGAAAAGGCTCAAATTAATAAATTAGAAAAAATGTGTAATTTATTAAAATTAAAGAAAGAGCACCATCTTCTTGAAATTGGCTGTGGCTGGGGGAGTTTTGCAATTTATGCTGCCAAAAAATATAAATGTAGAGTTACTTGTATAACTTTAAGTGAAAAACAATTTTTATATGTAAAAAGAAAAATTAAAAATTTAAATTTAAATAAAAAAATAAATATTCAAATAATGGATTACAGAAATTTAAAAGGTAAATTTGATAGAATTGCATCTATTGAAATGTTTGAAGCTGTTGGTGAAAAATATTGGAACTTATACTTTAAAAAAATTAAAGAATTATTAAATCCAAATGGCATTGCAGCTTTTCAAATCATTACAATTAATAAAAATCGATTTATTGATTATAAAAAAAATTTAGATTTTATACAAAAATACATCTTTCCAGGAGGGATGCTCCCTTCAAAAGAAATTCTTAAAAAAATTATTAACGAAAATGATCTTTTAGAATTTTCTATTAATAATTTTGGAAAAGATTATTCAAAAACTTTAAAAGAATGGTTAATAAGATTTAAAAAATCCTGGAAACATATAAAACCTCTAGGTTTTGATAACAGATTTAAACGAATGTGGGAATATTATTTAAATTATTGTGAAACAGGATTTGATGTAGGTACTCTTGATCTTATTCAAATAGGAGTAAAAAATAAAAAGAAAATTACTTTCTAGATTTTAACATTCCTTTTAATATCGGTAATAACAAAAAATAAGGAAGAATTCGTATAATTTTTAATATAAAACCAAAAATTTTTGGAAAAAAAATCTCGAAACGATTTGTTAAAAGTCCTTTATAAATATAATCTATCGATTTTTTAGTAGATATTAAAAAAGGCATATAAAAATCATTTTTATCTGTCATTGGTGTTTTAACAAATCCTGGATTAATAATCTGAAGAATTATATTATACTGTTTTAAATCTGACCTTAAAGATTCACATAAACTTATTAAAGCAGCTTTTGTTGGACAATAGCCGGATGAATATGGAAATCCAATATATCCTGCCAATGATGCAACAATTGCTATTTTGCCAGATTTTCTTTTAATAAATTTATTAATAATAGGGTCTAAACAATTTACTGTCCCCGAATAATTAACATTCATTAAATTATTTATCTTTTCAGATGAAAAATTTTTTGCATTTATAGGTTCATTAATCGCTGCATTTAAAACAGCTGTTCCAATAATACCTAAATCTTTTTCAATCTTATTAATAATGAAATTTACATCTTTATTTAAACTTATATCTAAAGGGTAAATATTAATAGATCCTTTTAAAGACTGAGATTTTTTCTTTAATAGCAAAAGATTTTTTTTTGATCTTGAACTTGCAGCAACCTTATAACCTTCGGTTGCCAACTTTAGAGCAAGCTCTTTACCTATTCCTGTACTTGCTCCAGTAATCCAAATACATTTTTTTGAATCTAACATATATACATTATATATGATTAATTTTACTCATAATCCAAATAGTTAGTGCTGATACTACCGCAGTTAATATACCACCCCAGATTAAATCAATAATTGTTACTTTAAGCGACCAACCTTTTATTGTTGCAAGATTTGTTAAATCATAGGTTCCATAAGCAACTAAACCAAATAAAGCTCCCATCCATAATGACTAAAAAACTTGAAAATTATCGATATTATGTCTCAAAACGAGAAATGTTAAACCTGCTATATACAAAATATAAAAAACAAAAGCAGCAGATAAAATTGGTTTATCTAAAAGCAAAGGTCCTAATGATGGTTTATAAATATGCTTAACTGCAATTGAAAGCCAAAAAAAATCAATTATTAGGAAAAGTATAAAAGCTATGCTTGATGATAATAATAATGATTTGCTCATAAAAAATAAGGCTAATATTTTTTAATATAATTTCTAGTAAAAAAGAGTTTTTAGATATACAAATGGCGGACAGGGGGAGATTC
>CAYOOR010000089.1:0-17101 GCA_964405695.1 uncultured Alphaproteobacteria bacterium | reverse complement strand
TCATTTAAAAAGTATTGTTTTATCATATACTTTTTTTGAATCACAAGATAATTTAGAAGAAATATCAAAGAATTAAATTAAGTTTTGTGAAAAATAAATTATCACTTATTTATATATTGAAAACAAGATGCTGCCCAAGTTGTGGAAAAAAACTTATATTTCAAAGTTTGTTGAATTTAAAAAAAAAATGTAAATGCGGATTAAATTTATCAAATTATGATATAGGCGATGCCCCAAGTTTCTTTGCTATGTTTTTTTTAAATATTTTTATAGTTTTATCAGCAATTTTATTTGAAATAAAATTTTCCCCTCCATTGATTTTGCATATTATTATCTGGACTCCATTAATAATAATATTATCTATTTTTTTAATTAAATATTTAAAAATTTTTTTTTTAGCTTTAAATTTTAAATATAGGAGAGATAAAATTGATAATTAAAATTAAAAACTCAATAACTTTAATTTCTTTTACAATTTCATTAATTTGTATACTTTTATGTTTTTGGCAAGTAAAAAGACTTCATTGGAAAAATAATTTAATTCAAAATATGGAAAGAGCATATAATTCTAATTCAACAAATATACAAAAATTTAGTGGAAATTTGAAAAAATTTAAATTTAAAAAAATTAATGCAGAAGGTTTTTTTTTAGAAAACAAAAATATGTTTTTAGGCCCAAGGATTTATAAAAATCAAGTAGGGTATAATTTATTATCTCCATTTTTAACAAAAGATAATAGATATATTTTAGTTAATAGAGGATGGATCAAAGAAAAAAAAAAAATTAGAGAAGATAATCAAATTTTTTTTATAGAAGGTATAATAAAAGAAGATAATATAAAAAATATTTTTACACCCAATAATTCATTAAAAGAAAATTCTTGGTTTTATATCAATACTAGTGAAATGTCAGAATTTACTAATTTAAATCTTGTAAATGGAATTTTTATAGAATTAATTAATATAAGACCAAATAAAGGATTTTTATTAATAAATGAGTCTGTTCCAAAAATGACAAATAATCATTTGCAATATGCTATAACATGGATGTTACTTTCTATATTATTTTTAATAATGAATTATATTTATTTAAAAAAAAATAAATGACTAATAACAATTACAAACAATTGGAAAACAAATATAAAGAAATATCTTTATTATATGAAATTATGGGTATTTTACATTGGGATAGGTCAACTGTTATGCCAAAAAGAAGTATAAATGGAAGAACAGATCAATTAACAAATCTATATGTTTTGTCTCATAAGATGTTAAAAAATAAAGATTTTTCTAATTGTTTAAAAAATTTAGAAAAAAAAAATACACTTAATAATTGGGAAAAAAAAAATGTCAAATTAATTAAAAAAGAATATGTTTTAAATAATTCTTTAGATAAAAAACTTTTAGAAAAAATTTCTAAAGCTACTTCAAATTGTGAAATGCAATGGAGAATCTCAAAAGAAAATAATGATTTTAATTCTATAATTCCTTATTTAGAGAAAGTGGTTAATTTAAGAAAAATAGAAGCTAAAATTAAAAGTAAAGTTTTAAAATGTAGTTTATATGATGCTTTATTAAATGATCATGAGAATGATTTAAATTCATATAAAATAGATAAAATTTTTAATAATTTAATTTTATTTTTACATGATTTTTTAAAGGAAGTTTTGATTTTTCTAAAAAAGAAAAAATTAATTCGTATAAATGAGAATATAAATATTAAAAATCAAGAAAAATTAGGTAAATTTTTAATGAATAAAATTGGATTTGATTTTTCAACAGGAAGACTAGATGTTAGCATGCACCCTTTTTGCGGAGGAGCATATCAAGATGCAAGAATAACAACAAGATATAATAATAAAAATTTTGTTGAAAGTTTGATGGGAGTTTTGCATGAAACAGGCCATGCACTTTATAACTTAGGATTACCTGAAAAATGGAAATATCAACCTGTAGGAGATGCTTTAGGAACAGTTGTTCATGAAAGCCAATCTTTATTTATGGAAATGCAGGTATGTAGGAGTTTTGAATTTTTAGAATTTGCTTCACCAATAATAAGGAAAATTTTTAAAAAAAAAGGTAAAAAATGGGAAGCCGATAATTTATATAAAATTTATACAAATGTAAAACCAAGCTTTATAAGAGTTGATGCGGATGAAGTTACATATCCACTTCATGTTATAATGAGATATAAAATTGAAAAAAAATTAATTGAAGGTGATTTAAAGGTAAAAGAAATTCCAAAGATTTGGAATATGTATATGAAAAAATTTTTAGGAATAATTCCTAAAAAACACAAAGATGGTTGTTTACAAGATATTCATTGGTTTGATGGAACATTTGGATATTTTCCAACATATACTTTAGGTGCAATTTATGCTGCTCAGTTATTTAATAAAGCAAAAAGAAAAATACCATTTATGAGTAAACAAATATCTAAAGGAAATTTTACATATTTAATAAAATGGTTAAGAAAAAACGTTCATCAGAACGGTTCTTTATATAATAGTGATGATTTGATAAAAAAAATAACTAAGGAAGAATTAAATATAGAATATTTTAAAAAACATCTAATAAATAGATATTTAAATTAACCTTATTTATTAAAAATTTGTATTACACAAGCACTAGAAATAATAAAATAAAAAAAACATTTACTGATGTTTTGCTTCAGGGATTATCTGAAGAAGGTGGATTATTTATTCCAAATAAATTGCCAAAGATTTCTAAAAATGATCTCTTAAAATTAAAAAAAATGAGTTATCAGAATATCGCATATAATATATCAAAAGAGTTTATTGGAAATGATATAAACAAAAAAGATTTAAAAAATATAATTAAAAAATCATTTAAAAAATTTTCGAATAAAAATATAGCAACATTAAAAAAAATTGATTCAAATAAATGGATATTAGAACTTTTTCACGGACCTACATTAGCTTTTAAAGATTATGCATTACAAGTTGTTGGTAACTTATTTGACTATGTTTTAAAAAAGAAAAAAAAAAAAATTACTTTAATAGGCGCAACTTCTGGTGATACTGGTTCAGCAGCCATCGATGGTTGTAAAGATAAAAAAACAATGGAAATTTTTATATTTCATCCTTATAAAAAAATTTCAAATATTCAAAGAAGATTAATGACAACTGTAAAATCAAATAATGTACATAATATTGCTATAAAAGGAAATTTTGACGATTGTCAAAAAATTGTTAAAAAACTTTTTGTAGATAAAGATTTAAAAAAAATTTTTAATTTTTCTGCAATTAATTCTATAAATTGGGCAAGAATATTATTTCAAATTATTTATTATTTTTTTTGTTATAAAAAAATATATCAAAAAGGTAAAAAGTTTATTTTTTCTGTTCCTTCTGGTAATTTTGGTAATGTTTATTCTGGGTATATAGCAAAAAAAATAGGCCTTCCTATTGACAAACTTGTTATTGCTACAAATGAAAATGATGTTTTAGAAACTTTTACCAATAAGGGTTTCATTGAATTAAAACCAGTAAAACAAACTATTTCTCCAAGTATGGATATACAATTACCAAGTAATCTTGAGAGATATATTTATGAATTATTCAATAAAAACAATATGTTAGTTATTAAAAGTTTAAATTATTTATATAAAAAAAAAAAATTAAAATTGATAAAAGAAAAATTAATATGATTAAAAAAGATTTCCAATCTTTTAAAATAAATCAAAAAGAAACAATTAAAATTATACAAACTTTTTTTACAAATAATAATATCATACTTGATCCTCACACTGCTATTGGTTTAGGAATAAATTTGAATAATATAAATAATAAAAATAAACAAATTGTTTATATCTCAACTGCACATCCATCAAAGTTTCCTGATGTAATAAAAAAAGTTATAGGAAAAAAAATTAACTTACCTAAAGATAAAAAAAAATTATTAAATGATAAAGAAAATTTTAAAGTTTTAAATTATAATTATAATTTGATTAAAAATTTTATAATTGAAGAATCAATTTTTTACAAAAATGTATAATATTTTTTCATTTAAAAAGGATAAATTAATTTATGGAAAGAAAGTTATTCTTAAAGAGCCTATTAAGGAAAATTGGAAAGAGTGGGCAGAATTACGACAAAGTTCAAGAGAATTTTTGCAACCTTGGGAACCTAAATGGCCAAATAATTTTTTATCAAGAAATACTTTCTATAGTTTTATAAATATGGTTGAAATTGCATCAAGAAATAAAAGTGGACATAATTTTTTTATTTTTGATAAAAAAAATGATGTATTAATGGGTGGAATTAGTTTAACAAATTTAAAGCTGGAAGGTTATAAAAGTATAACTTTAGGTTATTGGATGGGAAAAAAGTTTGCTGGTAAAGGATTTATGCAAGAATCTCTTAAATTAATTTGTGATTTTTGTTTTACAAAATTACAATTAAATAGAATAGAAGCAGCCTGCCTTCCAAAAAATTTAATTAGTAAAAGAGTTTTAATACGTACAGGATTTAAAGTTGAGGGTTATGCAAAAAAATATCTAACTATTAATGGAAAATTAGAAGACCATATACTTTTGGCAAAAGTAAAAAAAGGTATTTAACAGCTTCCAGATTTTGAATTTAGAAAATTAGGATTTATTCCTATAGATTTCATTGCTTCATTCCATTTATTTTTAATATCGCATTCAAATATTAAATTTGAATTTCCCGGTGCAATTAACCATCCATTATTAGATAGCTCTTTTTCTAATTGACCGGCATACCATCCTGCGTAGCCTAAGGCAAAAAGAGATTTTTTTGGCCCTTCTCCCTTAACAATTGATTTAAGTATATTAATATTTGAGGTTAGAAAAATATTTTTATCAACTTTTAGAGTGGTTTTATCTTTAAATTCGGAAGTATGTAATATAAAACCTTTTTTTGTATCAACAGGACCTCCAAAAGTTATAGGAATATTATCCATATTTACATTATTTTTTAAATCTTCATTTTCTATTATTGTATTTATTTTAGTTTCTATAATTGGCTGATTTATTATTATACCCATAGCACCCTCATTCTTATGAGAAACCATATAAATAACAGCTTTATAAAATCTAGGATCTGTCATAGCTGGCGATGCAATTATGAATTTACCTGATAAAAATTTTTTTTTTGTTTTCACAATTAAAAGTAATTACATTTTTTATTTAATTTATATTGTAATAATTAATAGATTTAAGATAAAGTAAATTTAAATAATTATAATGTTTCTAAATTTTTTAAAAAAATATTTTATTTTTATAATTCTTTTTTTTACTATTTTTATTAATAATAGTTTTGCAGAAAAAGAAGTAAAAAAAAATTATATTAAACATAAAAATCTTTCTATTGAATTGATTTCTTCAGTTAATTCAGTTTCTTATGATAAAGTTTTGTATTTAGGTTTATTTTTTAAATTAGAACCAGGTTGGAAAATATATTGGAAATACCCAGGTAAAGCAGGTTATCCACCAACTATAGATTGGTCCAAGTCTGAAACTATTAAAAATTTAGAATTAATTTGGCCAAAACCTGAAAAATTTGAAATTCTTGGTATGAAAAGTATTGGATACTCAAAAGAAGTTGTATTACCAATGAAAATAGATTTAAAAGAAAATAATGATAAAGAATTAATTTTAGATTTTAATATTGATTACTTAACTTGTAATAAAATATGCGTACCTTTTAATGATAATTTAATTTTAGCAATTCCATACGGAATAGAAGAAAAATCTAAATATAATCAGCTCATAAAGAAATATATTGAAAAGTCCAATTATAATAGTTATTCGAATTTATTAGCTCCTGATAGCTTATTTTTTTTTATATTTATTGCTTTTTTGGGAGGAATAATATTAAACTTTATGCCCTGCGTTTTCCCAGTGTTGTCATTAAAGGTTTATGATATTTTGTACCAAAGAAAAAATAAAATTAATTTAAAAGAAACAAAAAGAAATTTCTTTGCAACTATAATTGGTATTTTATTTTCTTTTTTTATTTTATCCATATTAGTAATTTTCTTAAAAAAAATAGGGCATGGTTTAGGATGGGGTTTTCAATTTCAATCACCTATTTTTTTATTTTTTATGACATTAATATTAGTTTTGTTTTCTTTAAATTTAATTGATTTTGTTAAAATTGATATTCCAAGTTTTTTAAAAAAAAATATAAATAAATTTATAAATTTAAATAAAAAAAATTCAGATTTTTATCAAAACTTTTTTTTAGGATCTTTTATAACTATTTTATCCACACCATGTTCTGCTCCTTTTATTGGAACAGCATTAGGCTTTGCATTTATTAGCTCTAATCAAATAATTTTTTTGATTTTTTTATTTATTGGATTAGGACTCTCATGTCCATATATAGTATTAGCTATACATCCTAAATTATTATTTTTCTTACCTAAGCCAGGAGTTTGGATGAATAAATTAAAATATTTTTTAAGTTTCTTGTTGATGATGACGGCTGTGTGGCTTTTTACTGTTTTTTTAATTCAAACTAATTTGGTTAATAGTAATAAATCAAAAAATAATGAATGGATTCAATTTAATAGTTCTAAACTCAGTAATTTGGTAAATCAAAATAATATTGTATTTGTAGATGTAACTGCTGATTGGTGTATTACATGTTTTTATAATAAAAAAACTGTGATAGATAGAAAAAAAGTTAGAAAAATTTTTGAAAAATATGATGTAAAAAAAATGCGTGGAGATCTTACAACTCCTAATGAAGAAATAAGTAAATATATTTCTTCTTTTAATAGATTTGGAATTCCTGTTAATATTATTTATAGTCCTTCTTCGCCACAAGGAATTTTATTATCTGAAGTCTTGACTGTTAAAGAACTTTTAAGTACCTTCGAAAGTATAAAAAAATGATTAAAGAAGGTGATATATTCCCAAATAATAAAGTGACTATTGTTGGAAATGATTCAAAAGAAGTTGAAACTGACAAATTATTTTCTGGAAAAAAAGTAGTTTTATTTGCTGTTCCAGGAGCATTTACACCAACATGTAATAATTCACATTTACCTTCATTTATTGAAAAGTATGATGAAATAAGAAATAAAGGATATGATAATATTATATGTTTATCAGTAAATGATCAGTTTGTTGTTAATGAGTGGAGAAAAAGTAAATCTTTGCAAAATGAATTTTTATTTATTTCTGACGGAAATGCTGAAATTACAGAATCTTTAGGTATGGTGCTTGATTGTTCTGGTTTTGGTATGGGTAAAAGATCAAATCGATATGTAATGATAATTGAAGATAAAATAATAAAAAAAATTTTTTTAGAAGAAAATCCTGGTACTTGTGATTTGACAAATGCTAATAAAATTTTGGAATTAATTTAATTTTTTATTGCTTTTCTAGCTAAATAATCAGCTCTTTCATTTAAAATATTTTCATTATGAGCTTTAATCCAAATCCAATTTATTTTATGATTTAAAGTTTTTTTTTCTAATGTTTTCCATAAATCTGAATTTTTAACATCTTTTTTATTTGATGTTGTCCAATTATTTAATTTCCATTTTTTTATCCATAAAGTTATTCCATTTTTAAGATATTTGCTATCTGTATAAATATTTATAATTGTTTCTTTTTTGAAATATTTTATTGCATTTATAGCAGCAATTATTTCCATTCTATTATTAGTAGTATAATTTTCAAAACCACTAAATTCTTTTATTTTTTTATTTTTGTATTTAATTATAAATGACCATCCTCCTGGACCAGGATTGCCTATACAAGATCCATCTGTATATATATCTACTTTTTCCATAATTTTAGGAATAATTAATTAAATTTTTTTGAAAAAATTTTAATTTAATTAAATATTCTTTAGGATTTTTTTTGTATTTATTTGGTATTTTTTTATTTTGTGAATCCATTAATCTTGATAGATAAAATCTGAGACTACTGGCTCTTAAAAAAAAATTTAGATAGTTTTTTTCTTCGATTTTAATTTTTCTTATTAAATTATAACCCTTTATTAAATTTTGCATTTTATTGTAATTTAATTTTTTTTCATAACACCAAGCATTAATACATATTGCTATATCGTAAATAAAAAAATCATAACATGCATTAGATAAATCTATAATTCCAACAATTTTATTTTTTTTAAAAAAAACATTATCTGGGAAAAGATCACCATGAATAATTCCTTTTGGAAGATTTTTGGGCCATTCTTTTTTTAAATATTTTATTTCATTTTTTAAAAAAAAACTTTGAGATTTTGATAATTTAATTTTCTTTATTAAATTTTCCCAATCATTCAATGAAAAGTCGTTTTGCCTTTTGTTGTTGAATTTTTTAGTTTTTAAATGCAATTTTGCTAGAATTTTTCCTAATATAAAACATTCTTTTATATTATTTTTTTTAACAATTTTACCTTCAACAAAATCAATGATTGTATATTTTTTTTTTTTGTAAGAACTTAATTGTTTATTTTTTTTATTAAAAAGAATTTTTGGGCTAGGAAATTTCTTTTTTATAAGAAAATTTACTAATTCTATAAAAAATGATAAGTTTTTTTTTTTAATTCTTTCTGTTATTTTATTTTCATAAATTGTTAAAACATATTTTTTTATTTTAGTTTTAAAAAAATAATTTGTATTCTCAATTCCTTCATCTATACCTTTAAAATTATATAAATTATCTAGTTTGTAATTATTTAGATATTTTTTGAATTCCTCTTTATTAATCTTTGTGTAATATGCCATTAATTATAACTGTTCTATATAATAAATTATGATGATATATTTATAACAGTTTAAAAGAAAATATAAAAATATAAAAAAATGATTATAAAAAAAGAATTACATTTAAAACCATTCTGTGTAAATATCAAAGAGGGTAAGAAATATGCTTGGTGTACTTGTAATTTAAGTTCAAAACAACCTTTTTGTGATGGTTCACATTCTAAAACTAAATTTAAACCTTTGATTTTCACGGCAGAAGTTTCAGATAATGTATATTTATGTGGGTGTAAAAATACAAAAAAAAAACCATATTGCGATGGATCTCATAATATTTCATAAATAATTTATTAAATTTTATTTTTTTTTTTAATTAATTCTTCAATTGATTTAGCAATTAAGTTATTTTCATTAATATTTTTTTGGGATTTAAGAAATTCCATTATACTTTTGACTGAAATTTTTAAAATAATTTTTTGCACTTCTTCAATTGTTTGTTTTTTAGATTGTTCAATTTTATCTTTAATTTTTTTTTTCAATCTTTCTTTATAATTAATTTCTTCTTTTAAAAGTTTTTTTTTTAAAATAATAGATTCTTCTTTAGATAAATTTATTTTTTTTTCTTTTTCTTTAATGATATTTTCTAAATTATTTTTTGATTGCAATAAATTGTTTTCAGCATCCTCTTTGATTTTTTTTATTTCTTCTATTTTTTTTTTTACATTAGCAATACGATTATCTAAAGATTTAATTAATAATTCTTTAAATTTGCTAAAAGATAAACCTATAAAAATAAAAAAAGCAACAGCAACCCAAAAAGATTCACTTTGCAAAATATTAATGAAGTTATGACTGTCAGGATTTACCATCATTAATTCCTTTTAAATTTCTTTTAATTAGATTTTTTAAAGAATTTTTATTAATTTTTTCTTTTAATGATAATTTTTGAATTATTTCTTTTGAAATATCAAAAGATATTTTATCAATTTGTTTAAAAACTTTAATTTTGTTTTTTTTAATTTCTTTGTCATTATTTTCTAGTTTTTTATCTAGATTTTTTTTTAATATTTCAGTATTTTCATTTATTTTTTTTTCTGTTATTTGTTTTACATCATTTATTATTTTTTTAGATTCTAATTCTGTTTGTTTTTTTATTTCTTCAATTTCTTGATTTATACTCTCAGTTTTTTTATAAAGTTTTTCCGATAATTCAAAATTATTTTTAATTTCATTTTCACGATCTTTCAAAACAGATGCAATTCTTGGTACTATAATTTTTGATAATATTAAATAAAGTAACAAGAAACTAACTACAAGCCAAAATATTTGACTTGGAAAAGTTGAAATTTCCAATTGTGGCATTTTTTTCTAAATTTAAATAATTATAAAAAAAGAACTAAAAATGCAATTAATAAAGCATACAAAGCAACTGCTTCTACCAGTGCAAAACCTAACATTCCCATTGGAAACACCTGTGGTCTTGCAGATGGATTTCTAGCAATAGCTGATATTAAAGATGCAAAAATATGCCCTATTCCTGCTCCAACACCGCCTAGTCCAATTACCGCTAGTCCGGCTCCGATTAATTTAGCTGCTTCTACTTCCATAATATTCCTCCTGAATCAGTGTAGATTAATAGCATCATTTAAATATAAACAAGTTAATACAGTAAACACATAAGCTTGTAAAAAAGCAACAAGAACTTCAAAGGCTGTTAATGCTACATCAACAATTAATGGTGCGATGCCAAAAACACCAAGTGAAAATATAAAACCGGCAAAAACTTTTAGCATTGTATGTCCAGCCATCATATTAGCAAATAATCTTATTGATAAGCTAATAGGTCTAGATAAATATGATATAATTTCAATTGGTACCATTAGTGGTAACATAGCCATCGGAACTCCTTTTGGAACAAATAATCCAAAAAATTTAAAACCGTGAGTAAAAATTCCTATTAATGTAACAAACAAAAATATAAACATTGCTAAAACAAAAGTTACAATTATATGGCTTGTAAATGTAAAGCTATAAGGTAACAAACCAAATAAATTACCAAATAATATAAATGTAAATAAAGTAAAAATTAATGAAAAGAATTTTTGTCCTTTATTTCCAATATTATCGTTAATCATATTTGAAATAAATTCATAAAAAATTTCTGAAATACTTTGTAATCGAGTAGGCACTATACGTTTATTTTTAATTGATAAAATTAAAAGTAATGAAACAAATAAAACTGTTAGAATCATAAATAGAGAAGAATTTGTAAACGATATATCCACATTATTTAGTTGAAGTGGGTAAAGTTTCTTTATTTCAAATTGATGAATAGGATCTGCCATATTTAAATAAAAAAAATTAACTAGTGGAATTTATCATTTTTTTTTTTTAAATCCAACCTCAAATCCTAATCTTTTTACTGTTTTATAAATATTTGAAATTCCTCCTCCAAAACCTAGAATTAAAAAAACTATTAGAAATAAAGGTTTACTATTAAAATAATTGTCAAGAAATATACCAATAACAATTCCTACTATAATAGGAGAAATAACTTCAACTCCAGCTTTTAAAAATAGGCCTAAATCATTACTTTTTTTTATTTTTTCGTTTTTTTTTAGATTTTTTTTTTCGAAATTTTTAAGCCTTTTATTAAAATCTTGTAATCTTTTCTTCAATATAATTAACTAACTTCCCTAAGTTTTTGAGCTTCTTCTAATTTTACAGAAATTAATTTAGAAACACCTGTTTCAGCCATAGTAACTCCATATAATCTATCCATATATGCCATTGTAATAGGATTATGTGTAATAATTATAAATTTTGTTGAGGTTTCTGTATTTATTTTTTTTATTAATTTACAATATTTGTCAATATTTATGTCATCTAAAGGAGCATCTACTTCATCTAAAACACAAATAGGAGAGGGATTTTGAAGAAAAACAGCTAAAATTAGAGCTGTTGCTGTCATAGTTTTTTCTCCTCCTGATAATAATGATAAAGTGCTCATTTTTTTTCCAGGAGGTGAAGCAAATACTTCTAATCCTGAGAGTAAAGGATCAGAAGATCCAATCATTTTCAAAAAAGATTTTCCACCATCAAAGAATTCTTCAAATAATTTTTTGAAACTTTGATTTATACCATCAAAACAATTATTAATTTTTTCTCTTCCTTCTTTATTTATATTAGAAATAGTTTCTCTTAATTTAAAAATTGCTTTTTCAACATCAATCTTATCATTTACCATTTTTTCTATTTTTTGATTTGTTTCTTTAGCTTCTGTTTCTGCTGTAAAATTTATTGGTCCAATTTTATCAAATTTTCTTTTTTCTTGGTTTAAATTATTTTGTAAAATATTAATTGCAGGAAGATCTTTAATATCAATTTTTTCTTTTTTTATTATATTTTCATCTAATTTTAGTGAAAAATTTCTTTCACTTTCTATAAACGCGTTATTTAAATCATTTTTTAAATATTCTAAATCAGTTTCTAATCTTGTTTTCTCTTCGTGGCTTTTTATTTTTTTTTCTGAATTATATTTTATTTTTTCATCAATTTCTTTTGTTTGGCTAGGATCAATAATAATTTCTTTAGATAAAACATTTATTTTTTCATTTAAAGAATTTATTTTTTGTTCTATATCTTCGTTTTTTTTAATTATTTGATCAGGTTTTATTTTTAAATTTTCTAATTCTTTTTTTATAATCTTTTCTCTTTCTGAGAGACTATTTAAATGTTTTTTCGAATCTTCAATTCTTTTACTCCATTTTAAATGTTCTTCATCAAAATCATTAATTTTATCTAAATTAGTTAATTTTGAAAAATTGTTTTTTATATCAGTAAATGATGAAAATATATTTTTAATTTTATCTGAAATTATATTAAAAGTATTTTTAATTGGACTAATTAATTCATTATTTTTTCTATCTATTTCATTTATTTTGGATTGTAATTCATTAGATTTTGAAATAATAAATTCAATTTTTTTTATTTCATTTTCAATATCTTTTTTTAAATTAATAAAACTTTCTTTACTTGAATTTTTTTCATTATTAGAGATTTTTATATTGAGTTCTTTAGTTTCATTGAAAATATTTTTTTGTAATTTAGATAAAGAAAAATTTGCATCTTCTAAAAATTTATTTTCTCTATTCAAATCATCAGTTAATTGATCTAATCTATTTTTTAAATTTTCTTTTTGTATTGAAATTCTATTAATTTCATCTGAGTTTTTTTGTTTTTCAATAATATAATTTTGCTTTTCAATTTTTAAATTATTTAAATTGTTACTTTTTTCATTATTTGAATTTAAAAATTTATTCTTTTCATTTTTATAATCTTCAAGTAGAACATCTATTTTATTAATTTCGGAGTTTATTTTTGTTAAATTTTCATTTTTTGACGATATTTTTTTTAAATCATTAATACATCTTATTTTTAAGATAGTAATTTCTAATTCATTTATTTTATTCTTTATATTTTTATATTTTTCTGCTTCTGTAACTTGTTTTTCCAGTATTTTGTATTGGTCTTTATGTGTTTTGATAATATCATCTAATCTTGATAAATTAACTTCAGATGATTTTAATTTTAATTCTGCTTCGTGTCTTCTAGCATGCAAACCAGTAATACCAGCAGCTTCTTCTAATAAAATTCTTCTTTCTTCAGGTTTAGAACTAATTAATTTATGAATTTGTCCTTGAGCTACAATAGAAGTGGTATCTGGGCCAGAAGATGCATCTGCAAATAATAAATGTACATCTTTTGCTCGTGCTATTTTATTATTTATGTAATAAGTAGAACCTTTTTCTCTTTCAATTTTTCTTTTAACTTCAATTATTTCTTGATCTTTAAATATTTCAGGAGCTTTATTATCTTTATTATCAATTATTATTTCTATTTCAGCTAAATTATTTTGTGGTCTGATTGCAGTTCCATTAAATATAACATCCTCCATTCCTTTACCACGCATTTCTTTTGCTGAAGTTTCACCCATTATCCATTTTAAACCATCAACAATATTTGATTTTCCACAACCATTAGGTCCAACAATTCCTGTCAAACCTTTATCAATACTTAATTCTGTTTTATCAACAAACGATTTGAAACCTGTAATTTTTATTTTATTAAAATCCATATATTAAATTAAATCATCAATAATTTTTTTAAAACTTTCATAATTCAGAGTTGTATATTTTTTTCCATTAATTATAAATGACGGAGTAGAATCAATATTATACTCTTTTTCACCTATACTTCTAATTTTTATAATTTCATCAACTAACTTCTCATTTTTAAAACAATTTTCAATTTTTTTTTCGTTTAAACCTGCCAATTTTCCAATATTTATTAATTTTTTTATAAATTCATCATTATTAGAAATCCATTTTTTTTGATTTGTTAAAACTAATTTTACATAATCAAAATATTTTTCTTTTGGAGCGCATTTAGCAAGCAGAGATCCATATAAAGCTTGTTTATCTAGTGGAAAATCTCTGAAAATAAATTTTATTTTATTTGTGTCTATATATTCTTTTTTAATTTTAGGATAAACATTTATATGAAAATTTGCGCAATGAATACATGTCATAGACGCATATTCAATAACTGTAATTTTTGAATCTTTGTCACCTAAGAAAATTTCTTCATTTGCTTTAATATTTTTTACTTGAAATAATGAAAAGAAAACAAAAAAAACATAAAATAATAATTTCATAATGTTGTATTTCATTTATTTTTAAACACTATATATAGTATAATTATAAAATTAATCTTATTATGAGCAAGAAGTAATTTATTATTCAAATAACGTTTTATTAAGGTTTTTTAAAGCATCCTTTAAATCTTTTTTTTTAATTTTGTTAATAGTTTTAATTTGATTTTTTTTCATTTCTTTGTTTATTTTTTTTTTGATAGTTTCTGATTTTTTTATATTAAAATCTTGTATTATACTTATTTTATTAACAGCTTTGTAACCAAAATATTGATTAAGTTTTTCAATTATTTCTTCACTTTTAAATTCTATTTCTAAAGATCTACCTCTAATAGTTTTTAAGAAAATTGTTCCATTGATATTTTTTGTATGTGAAAAAATAATTTTTTCAGGTTTACAAAATTTTGAGATTTCTTCACCAATAATATTTTTCCAATTATTTAATAAAGAAAATTGTATATAATTTTTTTTTTTAATATCTTGAGTTATTATTTTTGGTAGACTTTTCCCTATTTTTTTAAAATAATTTTGTTTTATATTTTTCAATTGTTAAATATTAAAAAATGACATTTTATAATAATATCAAATTTCATGCCAAATTTAACTAATAACTTAATGTTTTGGTATAAACAAAACAAAAGAAAATTTCCTTGGAGAGAGAAAAAGAATCTCAAAAATCCTTATTTTGTAATGGTTAGTGAAATTATGTTACAACAAACAAATACAAATACTGTAATTGATTATTTTAAAAAATTTATTTTGAAATGGCCTAATATTTATAGCCTATCTAATGCTAGATTAAATGAAATACTATTTTTTTGGCAGGGACTTGGTTTTTATAAAAGAGCACATAATTTACTAGATACATCAAAAATATTAATTAAAAAATATAATGGAAAAATACCTACAAATTATAAAGATTTAATTAATTTGCCTGGTATTGGTGAATATACTGCAAATGCAATTTTAACATTAGCTTATAAAAAAAAGAGAATTGGTTTGGATGTCAATATTAATAGAGTTGCTTCAAGATTATTTAATTTAAATATAAAAGATAAAAAAAAAATTTATCAAAAACTTTCTTATCATTTACCAAATAAAAAAACTGATGATTTTATGCAAGCATTAATGGATGTAGGTGCAACTTTATGTAAAAAAAAAATAACAAAATGTCATTATTGTCCAATAAACAACTTTTGTATTTTCTTTAAAGAAAATAAACAAATTGAATCAAATATAATTTACAAAAAAAAGAAAAAATTTTTATTTATATATTTAATAAAATTTAAAAATGAAATTATTTTAAGAGAAAAAAAAGAAGGTAAATTATTAAATAATTTAATGGAAATACCAAATTATTTATTTAATAAAAAAGTTTCACTAGAAGTAGCAAAAAGAAAAGCACCATTAAAACTTAATTGGAAAAAAGTTAAAGGTAAACTCAATACAAAAATTAGTAATTTTGATTTAGAAACAATTTTTTTTGAGACTGAATTAAAAAAAAAATTTTTTTTAAAAGATTCAGTTTGGGTTAATAAAAATAAATTAAAAAAAATTCCAATTTCTAGTTTAATGAGAAATTTTTTAGTTTATTTGAATTGTTTTTAATTCAGATCTAAGTTTTTCTCTTAATATATCTATGCTTATAGAATTTTTTTTTTCGTATTTGTACCAAAAGGTCCAACCATTACATGAAGGAATATTTTGAATATTTGCAGCAACACTGTGAATCGAACCTTTAAAATTATCTGTAATAATAGATCCATCAACTTTAACTTTTGCAAACCATTTTTTTTTTGGATCATGAAGAATATCACCTGGTTTTATTAAATTAAATTCTATTAAACTACCAAATGGTATTCTTTTTTCTTTCTTTTTTTCAACTATTTTCAGTAATTCTAGATTTTTTAATTTTTTTGTAAGTTTAATTCTATCTTTTGCAAATTTTATATATTTTTTTTCATTTTCTATGCCGATATAATTTCTATTATATTTTTTTGCAACCGCTCCTATTGTTCCCGTTCCAAAAAATGGATCTAATATAAGATCTCCAGGTTTAGTAGCAGATAATAATATTCTTGTAATTAAATTTTCAGGTTTTTGGGTAGGATGAACTTTTTTTCCTTTATATTTAATTCTTTCAGAACCATTACATATTGGAAATAACCAATCACTTCTCATTTGTACATCATCATTTAAAGATTTGAGAAGATTATAATTGAAAGTATATTTTGAATTTTTTTTTTTTTTACACCAAATAATTGTTTCATGTGCATTTGAGAATCTTGTTCCTTTAAAATTAGGCATTGGATTATTTTTTATCCAAATAATATCATTTAGTATCCAAAAACCTAAATCTTGTAAAATTTTTCCAATTCTAAATATATTGTGATATGTACCAATTACCCAAAATGTACCATTATCTTTTAATACTCTTTTACTTGCTTTAATCCATTTTTCAGTAAATTTATCATATTCTTCAAAATTTTTAAATTGATCCCAATTTTCATTAACTCCATTTACTTCACTTTGATCAGGTCTTTTTAATTTTTTTTTTAATTGTAATTTATAATGTGGATCAGCAAAGATTAAATCAACAGTATTTGAAGGAATTTGAATAATTTTTTTAATTCAATCGCTAATATAAATTTTATTTATAAAAAAATTTTTTATTTTCATTTT
>CAYOOR010000088.1:0-3035 GCA_964405695.1 uncultured Alphaproteobacteria bacterium | reverse complement strand
CTCAGTTGGTAGAGCAAAGGACTGAAAATCCTTGTGTCGGAGGTTCAAATCCGCCACTGGGCACATTATAAAGATGAAAAAAAAAGTAGCAATAATAATTGGGATAACTGGTCAGGATGGTGCTTATTTAGCAAATTTACTTCTAAGCAAAGGTTATAAAGTATATGGATCATATAGACGCAGCTCTTCTTTAAATCTATGGCGTCTTAATGAATTAGGTATTGCTAGTTCAATAGAATTAGTTTCTCTTGAGTTACTTGAAAAATCAAATATTGAAAGAACAATTAAATTAGTAAAGCCAGATGAAATTTATAATTTAGCAGCACAAAGCTTTGTAAGTTTATCTTTTGAAAATCCAATTTATACGGCTGAAGTTGATGCGTTAGGAGTTTTAAAAATTTTAGAGACTATTAGAATGGTTAATAAAAAAATTAAATTTTATCAGGCATCTTCATCAGAAATGTTTGGTGAGATAACTTCAAAAAAATTGAATGAAAAATCATTATTTCACCCAAGAAGTGCTTATGCAATTTCTAAAGTTTTTGGTCATCATATTACAATTAATTATCGAGAAGCTTATGGAATTTTTGCAATTTCAGGTATTTTGTTTAATCATGAGTCTCCCTTAAGAGGAACTGAATTTGTAACAAGAAAAATAACATCGACACTTGCTGAAATAAAAGCAGGAAGAAAAAAAGTTTTAGAGTTAGGGAATATTTACGCAAGAAGAGATTGGGGCTTTGCGGGTGATTTTGTTGAAGGTATATGGAAAATGATGCAAAATAGTAAGCCAATTGATTTTGTTTTAGCAACAGGTGAGGAACATTCAGTTAAAGAATTTGCAACACTCGCAGCGAAATTTATTGGAATTAATTTAATTTGGAAAGGTAAAAAATATAATGAATATGCTTTAGATAAAAATACTAAACAGATAATAATAAAAAAAAATAATAATTATTATAGACCATCTGATGTTTCTTTTTTAAAAGGAGATGCGAGTCAAGCCAAGAACAAATTAGGCTGGAAACCTAAAGTTAAATTTAAAGAATTAGTAAAAATTATGATTGAAAGTGATATGAAAAAATCACTTATTGGAAAAATTATTCAATAAATTAGTTTCGATTATAAATATCTTCAAAACGTATAATATCATTTTCTAATAATTTTTCTCCACTTTGTATTTCAATAATTACAATAGGCTTTAATGTTTTATTCTCAACTCTATGTTTTGCTCCTTTGGGAATATCTATAGATTGATTTTTTTTTAAATTATATACTTTATTATTTTTTGTAATACATGCTATACCATCGACAACTATCCAATGTTCAGATCTATAACGATGTTTCTGATAAGATATTTTTTGTTTAGGATTTATTTTCAATCTTTTTAATTGATAATTCTTTTTTGTTAAAAGTACTTCAAATGAGCCCCAAGGTCTATATACAGTAGGATGATATTGAACCTTCTCATCATTTTTTTTTGATAAATTTTCAATACTTTTTTTTATATTTATGTTTTTATCATTTGGCATTACTAACAAAGCATCTTTTGTTGATATTATTATTATATTTTTTTGATTAATTACTACTATCTGTTGATTTTCAGATTGTATAAAACTATTACTTACATTTTTTATTTGTACAGAACCTTTGATAATATTTTTTTCTTTGTCTTTTTTTGATAAATTAAATATAGAAGGCCAAGAGCCAACATCACTCCAATTTATATTAAAATCTTTTACAACTACATTTTTCGATTTTTCAATTACAGATATATCAATTGGTTTTGAGATAATTTTATTAAAAAATTTTTTCGATAATCTTAAAAAATCAAGATCTTTATTTGAATATATAATTGAATTATTAGATTCTTTTAAAGTTTTTTTATCATATAAAGAAATTTCATTTAACATTAATTCAGCATTAAAAAAAAACATGCCTGAATTCCAAAAAAAATTTTTATCTTTCAAATATTTTTTTGCTTTTTCAAGTGATGGTTTTTCTTTAAATTCATCAACATAAAAAGTATTACTTTTTTTATCAAAAATTTTTCCTTTTTTGATATAACCATAATTTTTATCTGGCTGATTGGGCTTAATTCCAAATATAATTATTTTATTTCTCTCACAAATTTTAGTTGAATCATTTATTATTTTATGAAATTTTTTCGTATTTCCAATTTTATGATCAGATGAAAGTATTAGTATTTTAGCTTTTTTATCTATTTTTTTTATTATTAAAGATGCTACAGTTACAGCAGCAGTAGTATTTTTACCAACTGGTTCTAAAATTATTAATTTAGGTTTAATTTTTAAGGCTCTTAATTGTTCAGCTATTAAAAATCTATGTTCGTCATTACAAATTAATATAGGTGAATGAAATAATTTTTTATTTTTTATTCTAATTAAAGTTTCTTGAATTAATGTATAATTAGAATTGATTTTTAAAAATTGTTTTGGAAAGGATAAGCGTGACTGAGGCCATAAACGAGTACCAGAGCCTCCTGATAAAATAACTGGATATATTTTATTAATTTTCACTATATATGATTTATGAGCAAGCCTAAACTAAATCAATCAAAAAATATAGTTATTTCTACTCAATGTTTTCCTCCTATTTTAGGGGGTATGGAAAATTTAATGAAAGGATTAGCTGATAATTTATACAAAGAAAAATTTAATGTTTTTGTATTTGCTGATAGCAAAAATTTACAAAATGAAGAAAAATATGATAAGGATTTAAATTATGAGGTAATAAGATATGGAGGATTAAAAATTATAAGAAAAAGAAGAAAAAGCGCAGATATAAAAAAATTCGTTAATTTTAAAAAAAAAATAAACTCTATTTTTTGTGACTCATGGAAAAGTGCTGAAAATTTAATTAAAAATAACAGTGAAAAAAAAATAAAAATATTATGTCTTGCTCATGGCAATGATGTTTTAGTTAGAAAAAATATTTTAAAAAAAAAAAGAATTAAGAATGTTTTTTTAGAATGTAATTTTGTTATTGCTAATTCTCATTTTACTAAAAAAAAA
>CAYOOR010000087.1:0-19635 GCA_964405695.1 uncultured Alphaproteobacteria bacterium | reverse complement strand
CAGTTGGTAGAGCAGTGGACTTTTAATCCGCGTGTCGGGGGTTCGATCCCCCCAGCGCCTACTTTATAGTAATATATCTGAGATAATTCTATTTTTAAAAAAAATTTTATTAAATTCCTGTGTTCCTTTTTTATTTATATGTTTCCAATCATTAAAAAATTTTTTATTTGTAAAACTTAATGAAAAATCAATAATTTCAATATTATTAATATTTTTTTTAATATTACTTTTCCACAAATCAAATTCTTTTTTTTCATAATTTAATTTTTCTGAATAAAAAGGAGCAATAACTAAAATTAGTTTGATTTTTTTTTTCTTCACATAATTTTATTATCCTTTTTAAAGAATTAATATTTTGTTTAGAAAATTCATTTTTTGTAAATGTTTTTTTTTCTGAGGGAAAATTTATTTTATTTATTTCTCCAGTAAGACTTTTATATTTATATTTAACAAAAATTTTTTGAATACTATTGAAAAAAGTTGAATTATTAAAAATAAAAATATTACTAACTATGCTTGAATAATATAATTTAGGATAATTTTTTTTCAAAAGTTTTGAAATTTCATTCGATTTATAACCATAAATTCTAAAGTCTTTTAAAGCACTGTTATCTGATAATAAATCTGTTATTTCAAATATAAGTACTTTTGGAGATTCTTTATATATATTGATATAATCTTTTATAATTATTTCATTAATAATTGTTGAACTTCCGATTAAGGAATAATTTTTAGTTTTTTTTTTTGTTTTATTTTCTATTAAATTTTCATCAAATGATCTATAACCTCTAGAATTACCAAGTATCATAATTTCAGTTAATCCATTCCCAGAATATAATTCAGAGTGTGGAAGTGAACTATATTTATTTAAATAAAAAAATAAACTTGCTATTGATCTATCAGCTATAAAAAAACATAACAAAAATATTATTATTATTTTAATTTTTTTAAAATTGAAAATATATAAACGGTGCTTCATTAAATGTCCCAAAAATTGAGATTGATAATAATACAATTAAAAATAAAAAATAATTAAATAATTTATTATTTAAAAAGTTTTTATTTAATTTTTTAAAAGTTATGAAATAATCAATAATCATTGTAATAAAAATTAGGAAAAAACCTTTATAAATAAAAAATATATATGTTTGTAGTCCTTCAAAAGATATACCAGAATTAAATATTTTTTTTATGTAAAAAAATGCGCTATTTATATCTTTTGATCTAAAAAAAATCCATAAAATATTAATTATCGAAAAAATAAAAATTATTTGAAAAATTTTAAAAATTTTATTTTTAGTTTTAATATTTAAATATTTTTGAAATGTGTTTTGTATAATTATTAAAATTGCATGTAAAAACCCCCAAATTACAAAAGTTATATTTGCACCATGCCATAATCCAGCCAGAACCATTGTGAACATAACATTTCTATTTCTTGTTAATAAATTTTTTTTATTACCACCTAAATTTATATAAATATAATCTCTGAACCAGGATGATAGTGAAATATGCCATCTTTTCCAAAAATCTCTAAAACTATTTGCAAAATATGGTGCATTAAAATTAATTCCGAAATTAAAACCCATTAATTTACCTAAGCCTATTGCAATTAATGAATATCCAGCAAAATCACCATAAATTTGAAATGAAAAAAAAATTGAACCTATTAATAATGACATTGAACCGAATTTATTTGGATTTTCAAAGCATGCATCAACAAAAATTGCTAATGTATCAGCTAAACATAATTTTAAGAAAAAACCCCATAAAATTAATCTTAATCCATCAATAAATAAAGGTTTAATATTACTATTAATCTGAGGAAGTAATTTTTTTGCTCTTACAATAGGGCCGGCTATTAATTGTGGAAATAAGGATACATAACATGTAAAATTTAATAAATTTCTTTCAACTTTACATTTGTTTTTATATAAATCAAAAATATAACTTAATTTTTGAAATGTATAAAAAGAAATTCCTATAGGCAAAATTATATTAAATAAATTTTCATTTATGTTTGTTATATTTAATTTTTTTAAAATTAAGTAAAAACCATCTAAAAAAAAATTTAAATATTTAAAAATTGAAAGTATTAATAAATTAAGAAAGATACTTGAAATAAAATATATTTTTTTCTTTCTTTTAATTTTTTCATCATTGATAAGTTTCCCAATATAAAAATCAAATAAAATAGAAAAAATTAATAAAAAAAGAAATCTATAATCCCACCAGCCATAAAAAAAGAAACTTGATAAAATTAAAAAAATAATTTTATTTTTTTTTCCTAAATAAAAATAAATTGAAAAGAAAAAAGTAATAAAAATTAAGAATGGGAATGATGTAAAGAGCAATTTATTTAATTTTAATGGTTATATTCAAAGTTAACAAACACTCTTAGAATATTCAATATTTTTTGCATCAAAGACTAAATGTTTATTAGTTTCGTAAAAAATATTTATATTATCAAAGCTAATATTGATACTTTTAGAAAAATTTAATGCATCTTCTAGTTTTAAACAGTTATTGGTTAAATTTTTCTTTGCAACAAGCCATATAAGTTTATTATTTTTATTTGAATTTATTAATTTTAAAATTATTTTTTTAGATTTATCTCTTTCTTCATTATTTTTAGCTCTCCCATTATCTGGAAATAACCAATAAACAGAAGATTTATTATTTTTATAATTATTGTAAATTTCTTTATTGAAATAAGGAACAAGCTCAGGTCTTGTTATTAATATAATATTATTACCATTAATTATTTTTTTTTTTAATTTTAATAATTGAGTATTATTTAAATAACTCTCATTACTATATTTAAATTTTAAAAAATGTATTAAATTCCATGAAGATATTAATAAAAAAGAAATAATTATAAAAAAAGTAATATTTTTTTTTGAATTTATATATTTATTAATTTTAGATAGATAAAACGATTTCCATGGAATTAAAAATAACGTAAATATTATAAAAAAACTTGAAATTGAAATTAAATAAGGATGATTTCTTTCTAAAATTAATAATATTAATGAACTTGCATATAAAAAAATTATAATTTTCTTATTATTAAAATCATTTTTATAAAAATTTTCTTTTTTTATGTACAGGAAAATAATTATTAAAAAAATAATTGTTGGAAAATAGTAAAAAGAATTTATTAAATTAATTATTGATAATTCATGAAATAAAGAACCCACACCATAATTAAATAAACCAATAAATGCCTTAAAATACGGCAGTCCTTTTGCTTGAAGATTTAATTGAGAAATTGATTCAGGTTGATTTAAATAATAGTAAAAAAATAATAAAAATATTGGTAAAAGATTTATAAAAAAACAAACTGTTATAAGACTAATTTTTTTTTTCAAAATAACTTTTAGAAAGATTATAAAATTAAAAAAAATAAAAGAAGGATGACAAATTGTTGCTAGACCTAAAAACAGCGAACCAATTTTATAATTTAATTTATTTAAGAAATAGTAAATTGATATAAGTATAAATAAAATTCCTAAAATTTCAGGACGAGCTAAGATATAAGTTTGTGAAATTGGTGTTAAAGCTAAAACAATTGGAAAAAAAATTATTTTACTTAAATCATTACTTTTATTTTTTTTAATAAAATTTTCCAGGATTTTAAATGAAAAAACTAATATAAAAAAAAATAATAATAAATTTGGTAATCTATAATTATAAAAATTTATATCAAATTTAAATGATATTAATTTATAAAATAAACCTTGTATAAATGTATAAAAAGGGAATCTTTCAAAAAAAGTATATTTTTCATTAAATTGTATAAATGATAATTCGTTAGTATGTATAAACCCTATTGCTGGAATTATATAAAAAGCATCATCACTATTTGAAATAATTTGATAATTTGAATATAAAAAATTTATTATCCAAAAAGAAATAAATACTATGTATATTTTTTTTATGTTAGTGTAATTCAATATTTTTTGACTTTAAATAATTTTTTATCTATGAAAAATAAAACCTTAGTTTCTGTGATAATACCAATATACAATGAAAGCGCAACATTTCTTAAACTTTTAAAAAAAATTTTAAATGTAAAAATTAAAAATATTAAATTACAAATAATAATAATAGAAAGTAATTCCAACGATGGGACGAGAGAACAGGTTAAATCTTTAAAAAAGGAAAATTTTGATATTATTTTACAGTCAAAACCATTAGGTAAGGGTAGTGCTGTAATTGAAGGTCTAGAAAAAGCTAAAGGTGAAATTATTCTTATTCAAGATGGTGATTTAGAATATAATCCTAAAGATTATAATGTGATGCTAGATCCTATTTTAAAAAAAAAAACTAAAGTTGTTTTGGGTGCAAGAATTAAGAATGGAATTTTTGGAATGAGAAAATTTAATAAAAATATTTTTAAATCGTTTATTTTTAATTTTTCTCACATATTTTTAACTTTATCATTTAATTTACTTTATAATCAAAGACTCAAAGATCCATGGACTTGTTATAAAGTTTTTCGTAAAGATTGTTTAGATAATATAAATCTTGAGTGTTTAGGTTTTGATTTTGATATGGAATTAATTTGTAAACTTGTAAAAAGTGGTTTTAAACCCATTGAAATACCAGTTAATTATTTATCACGATCACATCAAGAAGGAAAAAAAGTGTCTATATTAAATGATGGGCCCAAAGCTATATATGCAATGTTAAAATATAGATTGAAATAATATATATCTATACCTAAACTTATAGTAACCTTTTATTTTTTTTATGAAAAATTCAACAAAAAATAATTATAAATGCATAATAATATATCCGCCAAATCAATTAATGGATGTTGAAACACCTAGACCTGATGGTTCATTAGGCCCTTTATATTTAGCCTCAGCTTTAGAAAAAATTGGTATAGAAACCGATGTGTTAGATGCATCAGTCGGTAGTGAAAATTATTCTTTAAAAGATACTTTTTATAGAAGAATTAGACAAGGAAATGGATTGATAAGAATAGGCATGAATTTTAACGAAATTGCTGATTATGTTGATAAAGGTAAATACGATTTTGTTGCAATAAGTTCTAATTTTACACCTCAAACAAATATGGCATTAAGAACAGCTGAAGCCATCAAAGAAAAAAATAATAATATTAAAATTTTTGCAGGAGGAGTTAATGCTCGTAATTTGTCACATAGATTTTTAAAAACTGGTAATTTTGATGCTATATGTTTATCTGAAGGAGAGATTATTTTTCCTAAGATTGTTCTTGCTGCTATTAATAATTATCCAATATCAAAAATTCCAGGTACTGTTACTGTTAATAAGGAAGGAAGATATATAACTAACCCTGTAGATCAAACTTGTTTTCCCAATCAATTAGATGATTTGTCAATGCCAAAATGGAGTGCTTTGCCATTTGCAAAATATGAAAAGATTGCCTCACCTCATGGTGTAAATGTAAATGATAGAGGCGCTGAACGATATGCTCCGATAATGACTTCTAGAGGTTGTCCTTTTAAATGTGCCTATTGTCATATTTCTCAAGAAAAAAATAACCCATCAATTTTTGGTGATATAGGTAATTTGAGAACACATAGTATAAAAAGAGTGTTAGAAGAAATTGATTATTTAGTTTCATTAAAAGTTAGAAAACTTTTTTTTGAAGATGATAGTTTGTTAGCTCATAAAGATAGAGTCAAAACAATTTTTAAAAAGGTACAAAATAAAAAATTATCAATTGCAAATGTTAATGGTGTAAATTTAGTGCATTTTTTTAATTCTCATGATAGATCTGGATGGGTTAATGGCAAATTTGATATAGATATTGAATATCTTGAAATTTTAAAAAATTCAGGATTTGATCAAATTGTTTTTCCTGTTGAATCAGCAGCCAAAAGAATTCTTAAACTTTACGCAACTAATAAAGTTAATTTAGATAGGATGGATTTACCGTTACTAATGAAAAAAATGACAAACATTGGTATTCAAGCCCCAGTTAATATGATGATTGGCTTTCCAGATGAGACAGAAACTGAAATAAATATGTCAATAGATTTTGCGAAAAAGTTGATGGATAGTGGAGCGCCATATGTAACATTTTTTATACCTATACCATTTCCAGGAAGCGCTCTTTATAATATTGCTTTGAATGGTGATTATCTAGATAAGGATTTTGATACTGATAAAATGAATTGGAAAAATCCTGTAATGAAAAATACAACTGTTAGCCCTGAAAAATTGATTGAAATAAGAGATCGAGCGAATGAAATTATTAATACAAAAGAACATTTAATGAAAAGACTAGTAAATAGTGCTGGCCATAGATTTGCTGAACAAATAAATTAAAAATGACTAATTTAAAAGATTTAAATATAAAAATTTTTTTAGATACTGCTAATTTAGATAAAATTAAAGATTCTTTATCAAATTTTCCCTTTATAAAAGGTTTTACGACAAATCCAAGTCTAATGCATAAAGAAGGTGTAAAAAATTATGAAGCTTTTTGTAAAGAAGCTCTAACAGCATCAAATAATTTACCAATTTCTTTTGAAGTTTTTTCTGACGAATTAAATGATATGGAACAGGAAGCTAAAATTATAAGTAGTTGGGGTAAAAATGCTTATGCAAAAATTCCTATCACTAACACAAAAGGTATTTCAACAAAAAATGTAATTAGTAATTTAACTAATAACGGTATAAAAGTAAATGTAACGGCTATTTTTACAACTAATCAATTATCAGAAATTATAAATTCCTTTAATGAATCAACTCCATCTATAGTTTCAGTTTTTGCAGGCAGAATAGCTGATAGTGGTAGAGACCCAGTAGTAATTATGAAAGAATGTTCAGAGTTAATAAAAAATAAAAAAAACATTGAATTGTTGTGGGCAAGTTCTCGTGAACTATATAACATTTTTGAAGCTGAAAAAACTAATTCACATATTATTACAATAGCACCTGATATATTAGATAAAATAAAATTTCTTAATAAAAATTTAGATGAATTTTCTCTAGATACAGTAAATGATTTTTTTAAAGATGCCAATAGTGCAGGTTTTAATTTACTTAAAAAGGACTCTCATTAATGATAATTACTAGAAGTCCCCTAAGAATTACATTAGGTGGGGGAGGAACAGATTTACCATCATATTATAAATTGAAAAATGGTTTTACTTTTTCTGCTGCTATAAATAAATATGTTTATATAAATATTCATAAAACTTTTCAAGAAGGTTTTTATTTAAAATATTCAAGTTTTGAAAAAGTAAAAAAAATTAAAAAAATTAAACATCCATTAATTAGAGAAGCATTAAAAGAATTTAAATTAATCAATAAAAATTTAGAAATTGGAAGCCAAGCAGATATTCCTGCTGGAACTGGCCTTGGATCTTCAGCAAGTTTTACAACTGCTCTTTTAAAAAGCTTATACATAAGTCAAAATAAAGATATATCTAAAAATAGTTTAGCTGAACTAGCGAGTAAAATTGAAATTAATAAATTAAACGATCCTGTTGGCAAGCAAGATCTATATATTGCATCTCACGGTGGACTTAAAGTATTTAATTTTTTAAAAAATGGAAAAGTTAAAATCTTAAAAACTAATATTAAAAAAAAGTATATAAATAATCTTGAAAAAAATTTATTACTTTTTTTTACTGGCTTTTCAAGAAAATCTACAGAAATTTTAAAAGAACAGAACGATAAGACAAAAATAAATTCACAAAAAATGATTCAAAATCTGGATTATATAAAGGAATTAGGAATAAAAAGTTTAGAAAACATTAGAAAAGGTAATTTTACTGAATTTTGTAAAATAATGAATGAACATTGGGTTTTTAAAAAAGAAAGATCTAGTAAAATGTCGAATTTATTTATTAATCAATGTTATGAATATGCTTTATCAAACGGCGCGGAAGCAGGCAAAGTTGTTGGGGCTGGTGGAGGTGGTTTTTTAATGTTTTATTCTAAAAATAAAAAAAAACTACAAAGTGCTTTAAAGAAAAAAGGATTAAATGAAGTTGACTTTAAATTTGACTACGAAGGTACAAAAGTAATGGTAAAATAATGAAGTATCCTGATATTTTAATTCTTGCTGGTGGAAAGGCAAAAAGATTAGGCAACATATCTAAAAATATTCCAAAATCATTAATTATTTTCAATAATAAACCTTTTTTATTTCATCAATTAAAATTACTGGAAAAAAATAATTTTAAAAAAATAATTATTTCTACAGGCTATTTATCAAATAAAATTAAAAATTATATAATATCAATAAATAAAAATTTGAAGTCAAAAATAGTTTTTTCTGATGATGGTAATGAAACTCTTGGCACAGGTGGTGCTATAAAAAAAGCTTTACCTAAATTATCAAATAATTTTTTTATAATATTTGGAGATTCATATTTAAACATCAATTATAAAAAAATTTATTTAAATTTTTTAAAATCAGAAAAATTAGGATTAATGACTGTATATAAAAATAATAATTCGATTGATAAAACTGCAGAGGGATTAATCGATGTTGAAATTAAAAATAAAAAAATTATTTCATATAAAAAAAAAAAAAAATAAGAATATGAAATTTATTAACTATGGGATAACAGTTTTAAATAAGAATGTTTTTAAAAAATTTTCATTTCCAAAAAAAATGGATCTACAAAAAATTAATCAAAAATTAATTAATAAGAATGAGCTAGCGTTTATAGTAATTAAAAAAAAATTTTATGAAATTGGATCAAAAAAAGGTATAGCTTTAACAAAAGAATATTTTAAAAAAACAAAAAAATGAAATGTATATTATTAGCTGCTGGTACTAGCGGTAGAATATTATCAGTTTCTAAGGGCTATCCTAAACCATTAATAAAAATTAAAAAAAAAACGATTATAAGAAGAAATATTGATTGGCTTTATAGATATAATATAACGAAAATTTTTGTTAATTTGTTTTTTAAACCAAAACTAATTGTTAATGAAATAAAAAAAATAAAGAAAAATATTAATTTTACTTTTAGCTTAGAAAAAAAATTATTAGGAACTGCAGGAGCAGTAAAAAATATAGAAAAAAAACTAGGTAAATCTTTTTTAGTTATTTATTCAGATAATCTTCTTAATTTTGATATAGAAAAATTTATTAATTTTCATAAAGAGAAAAAATCGGATTTATCTATTGCTCTTTATTCACCAGATGTTAATTTTTTTTCTGGTTTAGCAAGTAGTAATATTAGCATTAATAAAAAGAATAAAATTATAAATTTTAAGGAAAAAAGGAATAAAAATTCAAAAAAAAATAAATATGTTAACACTGGTGCATATATTGTAAATTCAAGCATTTTAAAAAAAATCCCACAAAAGACTTTTTATGATTTTTCTTCTGATTTGTTTCCACAATTAGTAAATAAAAATTTTTATGGCTATGTCATTGAAAAAAAAGGTTATTGTTTGGGAATAGATACACCAGAAACTTATAAAAAATCGTTAAAAATTATTAAAAAAAATAGGCTTTTTTAATAATTATTTAATAATTTCTAATATTTTTTTTTCAGCCTCAAAAATTGTATCAATTTTACCTCCTAATACTGATATTAATCTGTTTCGTTTATTAACAAGTGTTGGTCTAGAGTCTTTCTTTGAATTGAATACTGTAGTCATTGATTGATAATAATTTATATATTTAAATTTTTCTTTAAATTCAGGATAAAATTCTTTTACTAATTTTTCAGTCTTGTTTTTTCTATTTAATATTTCTTTTTTAGTTATTTTTTTTGTAAATTTTATTGCTGATTTAAGTTTTTTAAATTTTTTAAATCTTGAAAATTTAACACTTCCTAAAGTATAAAGTTTTTCTTTATGGGGATATAATGTAAAGAAATTCCCATCCATTATCATCAAGGCAAAATTATTAATATTACTTTTATAGACAAAAGTAACTCTTGGTTCAAAAGATAAATTAAATATGTTGTTTTTTCTCCATTGTGCAGCACTACAATCAATTACCCAATCATATTCTTTATTATCTAAAATAATTTTTTCTTTTTTATTAATTATTTTTTTTGGTTTTGTATTTATTTTTAATACATTTTTTAATTTTTTATAAAAAAATTTTTCTGCTTTTTCATATAAAATTAAACCTTCTGGTGTTTTAATCAATCCTTCAATATTAATTATTTTTTTATACATTTCATTTGTTTCAATAATGGGTAATTTATTTTTTTTCATAATTTTTTTATAATTATCAAAACTTACTTTTGATTTTTCCTTAGATATACCAATATAATTTTTTTTAATTTTTTTGTATAAATTAGGATATTTTTTAATAAATAAATTAAATCCCTTTAAGGACTGGCTTCTTGTTATTAGCGATCTTGGATAGTGATAGCCCATATGTAATCTATTTGTGTTAAAACCTGACATGCCATTAAAGATTTTTTTTTCTTTTTCATAAATCTTTATTGTAAGACCTTTATTCTTTAAAACATATGCGATGTGAGAACCCATCCATCCAGCCCCAATTATTGCAATTTTCATATTTTTTTAATTTAAATAATATAATATTAATACAACAAAGTATCTTTAATATAGAAAAATGAATAAATTTAATTACGGAATAATAGGTAAAAATTGGGGATCTAAAATATATAAAATTTTAAAAAAATTAAATAAAAATGTAATTTATTTAGATATTAGAAACCCGGAAAAGTACAAAAATATTTATAATTATAAAAAAAATGCTAGAAATGAAATTTTAAAAAAATGTTCAAATATTGATATATTATGGATTGCAACACCTTTTAAATTTAAATATTTTCTTATTGAAGAAGCGCTTAAAAATAATTTAAATGTTATTGTTGAAAAACCTTGGCTTTCTGATGCGAAAAAAACAAAAAAAATAATTAAAATGTGTAAAAAAAAAAATTTACAAATAGGTATTCATTTTGAATTTCTCTATTTGAATAAATTTTTAAAATTAAAAAAAAAAATAACTTGGAATAATAAAAATAATTATTTTTCAGGTTTTTTTAATGTCAATAAAAAGAGTCATTTTAAAAAACTTTCTGCTTTTCACGAACTTGGTTCTCATATAGTCGCTATTAAATTAATGTATTTTAATAATACGAAATTTAGAATTTTTGAAGCTAGTTATAATAAAGCAAATTTAAGAAAGATTACTGTAGATAATAAAACAAATTCTTTTTCTTATAACTTTACAAATAATAATGAAAAATTAATTCAGAAATATATAAAGGATTTTGAGACAAAGTTATTATATAAAAGGGATTATAAAATTGATTTAAACTTTGCTTGTAATGTATATAAATATACTAAATATTTAATTAAAAAAAATGGATAGATTTATAAAAGATTTTTTATATGAAGTATCTGATGTGTCTAATTTCTTAGACTACAAAATGATATTAAAAATTATTATTTCTTTAAAAAAAGTAAAGAAAAATAAAGGTAGAATTTTTTTTATTGGAGTTGGTGGTAGCGCAGGAAACGCTTCTCATGCTGTTAATGATTTTAGAAAAATTTGTGGTATTGAATGTTATTCTCCAACAGATAATGTATCCGAATTGACAGCTAGAATTAATGATGATGGATGGGAATCTTCATATTTAAATTGGCTAAAAGTTAGTAAACTTTCTAGAAAAGATTCACTATTTATTTTTTCAGTAGGGGGTGGAAGTATTAAAAAAAAAATAAGCTTAAATATTGTTGAAGCTATTAAATACGCAAAACAAAAAAAAAGTTTAATTTTGGGTATTACAGGTCCAGATGGAGGTTACACAAATAAAAATGCAAATTTTTGTGTTAGAATTCCTATTAACAATAAAAAAAACATAACAGCATTAACCGAGTCTTATCAATCCATAATATGGCATATGATTGTTTCACATCCTTATTTAAAAGAAAATTCAATGAAATGGGAAAGTCTTCTTTAAAAAAAAAAGCAATTTTTCTAGATAGAGATGGAATAATCAATAAAGAAATTTTCAGAAAGAAAATGAATAAATGGACTGCCCCTCATAGAGCTGATGAAGTCAAAATTCAAAAAAATTTTATAAATACTTTAAAAAAGTTAAAACAAACTGATTACCTTTTATTTGTTATTTCAAATCAACCAGATTATGCTTTAGGTTATGTAAAATATTCAAATTTAGAATTAGTTCATCAAAAAATAAAAAAAGAATTAAAAAAAAACTTAATAAACATAAAAAAATTTTATTATTCATTTCGACATAGAAATAGTATTAAAAAAAATCTTGGGCCACCATGCTATGATAAAAAACCTAATCCATTTTTTTTAAAAAAGGCAAAAAAAGATTTTAATTTAGATTTAAAATCTTCATGGATAATAGGTGATCGACAAACAGATATAGATTGTGGAAATAGAGCTAATTTAAATACTATTGGTTTTATAAACAAACGTCATGAATTTGATAAAAATAAAAAAAAACCTGATTTTCTAATTAAAAACTTCGATCAATTATTAAAAATTATTAAATAAATTAAATTCTTCCAAGAATTTTATAATAAAATAATCCAAAATATTCATATTTTATATTATTTATTCTTGAATAGTTTTTATATGATGGGAAAAAATTTTTATGAGTAATTTTTTTTTTTTAAAAAATATTTTCTGGTATAAAAGTGTTAATTTTTTTTTTTTTTAATGTTTTAGACATTATTTTAAAATGATATAGATCTGTTATAAGGATAACGTTTTTATTTAAATTGTTTTGATTTAAAAATTTTTTAATATTTTTGGAAGTTTCATAAGAATTTATAGAATTTTCTTCTAAAATAATTTTTTTGTTAACTAAATATTTTAGATTTAAGTTTTCATATACAATTCTAGCTTCACTTTTATATCCCTTTATTGTTTTTCCACCTGATATCACAATTGGTAAATTTAATTTTTCAGTATATTTAATCGTTTTTTTTATTCTATTTATTGAATTTATAGTTGGTTCGATAATTTTTTTTTCTTCATTAAATAAAATGCCAGCTGTTGGTACTAATATTATTGAATATTTTTTTTCATTATTTTCATATATATTTTTTTTTGGATAAAAGACAGTTTCTAGGATAATAGATGATATTGGTAAGGAAAAAAATATTAAACCTATTGTATTTAATATTAAGATTTTATGTAATAATTTTTTTTTTTTTATTAATAAAAAAGATGTTAAATAAATTATTAAAAAAACTAACGGTAAATTAGTTATTAATAAAATAAATATTTTCATTTTATATTAATTTATTCAGCGTATGGATCTAAAGGTTCTATTATTGCTTTATTTCCGCAATTACCTTTATCACTGTTTCCAAGATTTGTTGTCGCACTAAATGTTGATTTAACAACATCAATAATAAAGGTAAATTTCTCATTTTTAGAATTTGCCCCACCCATTATAAGTAAATATCCTCCTTTATTAACATCTGGAAACACTATTACACTTAAATTCTTATTGTTTTCTTCGACCCATGAAACACTTTTTTCATTTTGATCTAATATAAAACTATAGGATTTATCCTCATCTACATAACATTTAACTGCAATTGTATCTGCATTTAAATTAAAAATAAGTATTAAATAAATATAGATTAATGTTAAAAAAAATTTCATTATTTTATAAATACAAAAAAATCAATAAAATACTAGTTAATTAATATAGTTTATAATTCTTTTTTATGGTAAAAAAAACACATATTTCTCAAATAAGATTTAAATATAAAAGTGATCCATTAGATATTAAGAATATAAATATAAACCCATTTAAACAATTCGAAATATGGTTAAATCAGGCAATAAAAAATAAAGTTTTTGAACCTACTGCAATGGCAATATCCACAATTAAAAATAATAAATTATCTAATAGAATAGTTTTATTAAAAGGTATAGAAAAAAATCATTTTGTTTTTTATACAAATTTAAATAGTCGTAAATCCAATGATTTGAAAAGAAATAATAATATAGCGGCAGTTTTTTGGTGGCCACAAATTGGTAAACAAGTAAGAATTGAAGGTAAGGTAACATTTGTAAATACAGAAGATGCTTCAAACTACTTTGCTACAAGATCAAGAAAAAGTCAGATTGGTGCATGGGCTTCTTCACAAAGTAAATTACTTAAAAACTGAAATATATTAATTAAAAGATTTAAATTTATTGAAAAACGATTCGCTAATAAAGATGTACCAAGACCGTCTTTTTGGTCTGGGTATAAAATAAAGCCTTATTTAATTGAATTTTGGCAAGGTAGAGAAAATAGACTTCATGATAGAATAGTTTATAAAAATATAAAAAAAAAGTGGAAAATTTACAGATTAAATCCTTAATAATTCTTTTAATAATTTCTTTTTTTATAAGTAATTGTTCAACTCAAATAAGAACATCTGAGTACAATAGTCCTAAAGTTGAAAATAAAGATTTTGATGAAAAATCTAATGTTATTAGTGAATTTACTGATATCCCAATTCCTAGTAATTCGATAGTTGATTTAGAAAAATCTTTTATTTTAGGTAAGGGTAATAATTGGATGGGTAGACTAGCATTAATTAATAAAAAAAATATTGATGAATTATATGATTTTTTTATTAATGAAATGAAAAAATTTTCTTATAAAGAAAAATCTTCAATAAGATCTAATGAAAATATATTAATTTTTGAAAATAAAATAAAAACTGTTTTTATAAAAATTTCTGAATTAAAATTTAAAAAATCTTATATTGAAATAACCTCAACACCTGTAAACTAATAATATGATAAAAAAATATATATTTTTATTACTTTTTTTTTTAATTTTTATTCAATTTAATGCTTTTTCTTTAGATGAAAAATTAAAAAATAAAAAAACTTTTGATAAATCTGAGATGGTAGACAAAGCAAAAATTTATTTTGCAGATTTATCTGAGGGTATTGGTATTATTATAGAAAGATCTTTTAATGATTTTGGTCAACCTACAGCCTATATTGAAGGAGAAGAATTTAGCGGAGCCTTTTTTGGCGGTTTAAGATATGGTGGTGGAAAAATTTATTTTAAAGATGGGACAAATAAAGATATTTATTGGAATGGACCCTCAATAGGTTTTGATTTGGGCGCAAATGCTTCTAAAGTATTTACACTAATTTATAATCTAGATCTTGCAAACATAAATAATATTTTTGTAAGGTTTCCTGATATAGAAGGTTCGTTTTTTTTAGCTGCTGGTTTAGCTATTAATTATCAAAAAAAAGATGATATAATTATAACACCTGTTAGATCTGGTATTGGATTAAGAGCAGGTGTTAATTTAGGATACACCAAATATAGCAAAAAAAGATCAATTATCCCATTTTAGTATGAAAATGATTTCAAATATTTTTAAGAAACTTAGTAATAATTTTTTTAAAGGTATTTTAATTAGTGCCCCAGTTATTATTACTTTATATATTGCATGGGCATTAATAAAATTTTTCGATAATAAAGCATCCCCTTTATTAGGCAAATTTCCATATGAAATCCCGGGTTTTGGTTTAATTACAGTATTCATATTTTTTGCTTTTATTGGTTTTTTGACAACAGGTTTGTTTGGTAGATTATTCTCGTCTTTTAGTGAAAAAATTCTATCTAAGATGCCTATATTAAGAAATATTTATAGTGGATTAAAGCAATTATTTGAAGCTATCCTATCAAAAAAATCTAATTCATTTCAAGAGGTCATTTTAATTGAATATCCTCGTAAAGGAATATGGGCTATGGGTTTTTTAACTGGTAATACTCGTGGAGAAGTTAATAGAAGAACAAGCAGTTCAATGGTAAATGTTTTTCTTCCTACAACTCCCAATCCAACATCTGGTTTTTTATTATTTCTTCCTAAAAAAGATATTATTAGACTTAGTATGTCAGTCGAAGATGGTATCAAAATGATTATATCTGCAGGAATGTTGACACCTAAAGAAAAACAAAAAAAAATAAAATCATTAAAAAAATTAGAAAAATAATTTTCAGGCTATAGAAATATATTTTAATGAACTACTTTGATTATAAATTCTTAAATAGTTATTTATTTTTTCTCTTTCAAACTTATTAAATTTTTTTCTATTTAAAAAAATAGATTTAGCACTTTCTAATGCATTTTCCATAAGTTCTGTATCTGACATTGGGTCTAATATTTTAAATAATTGATTTCCAGATTGTTTTGTACCCAAAATTTCACCAAAACCTCTTAATTTTAGATCTTCTTCAGCAATCTTAAATCCATTACTATTTTTAATTAATGTTTTAATTCTTTTTTGAGATAATTCGTTTAATTTTTTTTTGTTATAAATTAAAATACAAAGTGAATCTTTATCAGATCTACCAACTCTTCCCCGTAGTTGATGTAATTGTGATAATCCAAATCTATTTGATTCTTCTATAATCATTATTGTCGCATTTGGAATATCAATACCCACTTCAACTATAGTTGTTGAAACTAATATTAATATTTCTTTTGATTTAAATTTTTTTATTATTTTTTCTTTTTCTTCTATGCTCATTTTTCCATGTATTAAACCAACTTTACCATCAAATTTTTTTTTTAATTTTTCAAATCTTTTTGTAGCCGCCATTAAATCATTTTTTTCAGATTCGTCTATTAATGGGCATATCCAAAATGCATTTAAGTTTTTTTTTATATTAACATTTAATGTTTTATAAATTTTTGATGTTTCAGACGATGATATTGCGATAGTTTCAATTTTTTTTCTATTAGATGGCATTTCATTTATTTTTGATAAATTCATGTTGCCATACATTGTTAATGCTAGTGTTCTGGGAATTGGAGTTGCTGTCATAACTAAAATATGAGGATTACAACCTTTTGCTGATAATTGAAATTTTTGATGTACACCAAATCTATGTTGTTCGTCAATTATTACATAAGTTAGATTTTTAAAATTTACATTTTTTTGAAAAATTGCGTGTGTGCCAATAATTATATTTATTTTTCCATTTTGAATCTCTTTATATATTTTTTCTTTCTCTTTTTTTTTTATTTTAGATGTTAATAGTTTAATTTTTATATCAGTATTTATTAATAATTTAGCAAAATAATTATAATGTTGAATTGCAAGAATTTCAGTTGGAACCATTAAAGCTCCCTGCATATTTTTTTTTGATAAATTTATCAAACTAATTAAAGCAACTATTGTTTTACCTGACCCCACATCTCCTTGCAATAATCTTAACATTGGATTTATATTATTAAGGTCTTTTTCTATTTCATTTATTACATTCAATTGAGAAGTTGTTAATTGAAAAGGGAGTTTTTTTATTATTTTATTTTTTATTTCATCATTTTTTTCAATTTTATTACAAATGTTTTTCTTTAATTTTTCTTTGGTTACTAATAATTTAATATAATGAGATAATGCTTCATCATAAGCCAATCTATCTCTTAGTTTTGTTATTTTTTCATTGTTAAGATTATTCGGTCTATGTATTTGTTCTACAGATTCCCTCCATGATAACCAGTTGTTTTCTTGTAATTTTTTTTTATCTATCCATTCAGGAATATCAATAATTTTTTCCAATGCTTGTTTTATTGATTTTCTATACATAGTCATAGTTAGACCTCCTGTTAAAGAATACACAGAACGCATGCCATGCAAATCTGGAAGTTCTTCTAAATTTGAAATATTTTCAGGATGTATAATTTGAAATTTTTTTCCATTTTTATTTATTTTTCCACAAATTATTTTATTTTCTCCTACTGGTAATATTTTTTGTAAATACTTTAAATACCCTCTAAAAAATATTATTTCTATTTCATTTAATGTATTCTTACATAAGATTTTATAAGGCATTTTTGGATTAAATCTGGGTAAATGTTTAACTATATTTACTTCTATTGCTATTTCTTTATCTAAGTCTTTATTTGTTAGTTCTTTTATATGTTCTCTTTTTTTAAAACTTTTTGGCATAGTAAGTAATAAATCAATAATTTTATCTCCACAAATTTTTTGGAATAAATTTAATGTTTTAGGCCCAATTCCTTTTAAATTATCCATAGGTTCGAATAGTTGAGTTTTAGAAATTTCTGACATAATTAAATTTTTTTTATAATATTTTAATATTAGATAGTTTATATTATTATGTTAAAAGAAAAGAAATTAGAGTTATCAATTAAAAGGAGGGAAGTTCTATTTAAATGCACACATAGAGGTACAAAAGAGTTAGATTTATTACTTGGTAACTATGTTAAAAAATATATCAATTTGATGAAATTAAAAGATTTAAATGATTTAGATACTATTTTAAATTTTCCAGATTTATATTTATTTAATGTTTTAACAGAAAAAAGTAAAGTAAATAAGAAAATGAATGTAAAATTAGTAAAAAAGATTATAAGGTTTAATAAAAACTTTAATAATTATAATTAAATAATTGATATTATTGAATATTTTTTATTTTACTAAATAAAATTGAAATTTAACATTAAAATAGATTTTTAAATAACTGTATTTATTGAATTATATCATATATGAAATTTTTAAAAAATATTTTTAACCCAGATCATATAATTAAGAAAAAGAACAATTCTTTAAAAAAAAAAGATCAATCAATAAATGAAATCACTAATACTTTAAAACCTATCCTAAAAGGAAATATTAATCTACAAAATGATTTGATCGACATAATTGATATTCCATTCGTTGTATTAAATCATAAAGATGAAGTTGTATATGTAAATTATTCAGCAAAAAAAAGGTTTAAATTGTTTTCAAGCCAAAAAATTACACATTTTTTTAGAAGACCAGAATTTTCTGAAAAGATAAGATTATTTAAAAAAAAGAATGTTAAATCTTCTGAATTTCAAATTGAATTATTTTCATTGCCATTTTCAGTTATGTATAACGTTAAATTATATAAAATATCAAATAAAAGAATTTTTTTGTCTTTTCAAGATATAACTGAACTTAATAAACTTGAAAATTTACGTTCAGATTTTATAGGAAATGTTAGTCATGAATTAAAAACACCATTGTCAGTTCTATTAAGTGTTATTGAATTATTACTTAATCAAAAAAAAATATCAGTTAATGAACGTAAACAATTTTTATCTATTCTTAATAATGAATCATTAAAAATGAAATCTATAATTGAAGATTTATTAAATTTAACAAAAATTGAATCTCAGATTAAAAAAAAGGTCAATGAAGAGGTCAATTTAAATGAAATCATTAAATCTTCTATAAAATCTTTAGGTACAAAAGCAAAAAAGAATAAAATTAGGATTAAATTTGTATCTAGGAAAATATTTATAATTAAAGGTGTTATAGATCAATTAAATCAGTTAGTTCAAAATATTTTAGATAATTCAATTAAATATGCATTTAAAAATTCCTTAATAAACATTGTTTTAAAAACTGATAAAAAATACATTTTTTTAATTTTTCAAGATCAAGGGAAGGGTATTCCTCAACATATAATACCAAGATTAACTGAAAGATTTTATAGAACAACAGAAGTTAAAAGTAAAAAAATAGAAGGATCTGGTCTTGGTCTAGCAATTGTAAAATATATTGTAATTAGACATCAAGCAAAATTAAAAATAAGCAGTGAATTAAATCTTGGTACTAAAATTGAGATAAAATTTTCAAAAAAATAATTTTTTAATCTATTTTAGGAACGG
>CAYOOR010000086.1:0-4980 GCA_964405695.1 uncultured Alphaproteobacteria bacterium | reverse complement strand
ATTAATAAAAACTATAAAAACTTTTTTAAAATTTCTTAAAGTAAAAAATAAAAATAAAGTTGTTAAACAAATTGAAATTATCATAGCTTCTTTAAATGATTGTAATATTGACCTACCTGCCTCATACATTGTAAATGCCCCACCTGATATATTTGGTGTAATTTGAGATAGAGATTCCACAAATTCTTTTTTACTATTTTGATCATCAATATTCTTAGAGGGTATAATTTCTAATCTATATGTTTTATATGACTTATATTTTTTTAATAATTTGTCATCAATATTTGTATATAAAATTTTTTCTGCTTTAAGACTATCATTAAATTTTTTTATATTAAATTCAAAAAATTTAAAAATTCTTGATTCAGTTTGAATTAAATCATATGGGTTTAAATATAAAATATGACCTTTTAAATATTTAATATATGAAGTATCAATTTTTTTTTCACTAGCTTTATTCTCAATACTTTTTAATAATTCAAAAATTTTATTTTGCTCTTCTTTCCATAGATCATTCTTCTTTAATTCCTCAAACTCTTTTATTCTCTTCATATGAATATATTGGGATAATTTAACTTCAGGAAAAAAAGTTTTAAACTGATCTAAAATTTCTAATTTTTTATCTTGGTTTTTAGGAATAAGATCCCTAAAGTAAATTACTTCTTTCACTTCAGCCAAATTTAAAATCTTTTTTTTTAATTCATCAGCTTTTTTAATATCATCTACCAAAACATCGACGCTATACGAATTTATAATTTTATTTCTGATCAAATCATTCATTGTTTTTACAGAAGGGCTTTCTTGATTACGTAATTTCATTGGATCATTGTCAAATTGGATATTTTTTAAATTAAATATAGAAAATAAAAGAAAAAAAATAGATAAAGTAAAAAAAATTTTAGTATTTCTTTTAAAAAAAGACATAAAATCTGTAAAATAAAAATCTTTTAAATTATCGTTTGTATAATTGTTTAATTTTTGATTAGAAAAATTTTTTATTAAAATTAAAAAAGATTGTAAAAATGATAATGTTAAAAATAGTGAAATAAACATTCCGCCTCCAGCGATAATTCCAAGTTGTGCTAAACCACGAAAAGAAGTAAAAGCAAAACTAAAAAAGCCTATAGCAACTGCAATTGCAGTTAATAATAAAGCTTTTGCTATACTTTTATTTGTTGATAGCAAAAATTCTTTGAATTCTTTGCTAGAAAATTCATATGTTCTTAAAAGATAATGAATTGAAAAATCAATTCCTAAACCAATAAAAAGTACTGCAAACGCAATAGAAATTAAATTTAATTCTTTAAATAAAAATAAAGCAAAAGTAGTTGTCCAAATTAAACCTATTACTAAAGTTAAAAAACTTGCTAATAAATAGAGAGAATTTCTAAAAGAAATTAATAAAAACATAAAAACTAAAATTAATGAAATAGTTACTCCTATTTTTGCGCCACCTCCTAAAGTGTTTAGTTCATCTTGCTCCATTGGAACTACTCCAGACAATCTAATATTCACATCATAATATTTATCTTTTCCTTCAATATTTTCTTCTAAAAAAGTCAGTATTCTTTTTGCAGGATTGAATGTTGTAGCATCAAGTTGTGGCTGAATATGAATTATTTCAGTATAACTTGAACTATCATTTTTAGAAAAAAGATCTCCCCAAGCTATATAACCTTCATTCTCATTTTCACCAAGATACTCGAATAATTTGTTAATTTTTTCTATATTTTCATCATTTAAATCTGCTGATAAATAAAAATTTATAGTATTTAAAAAATTGTATAGAGATAAATCGTTAGCAAGTCTTGAAATAAAAGGCTGATATCTAGACATATCATCTAATTTTTCTTCTAATTCTTCTTCTGATAAATACAAAAGCCCATTTTTCTTAAAAAAATCTAATTCGTCTGGATAAAAAATATACTCATATAAATAATCATCTTGATTTTGTCGAATTAATTTTTTGTAAAGATCAGATGCTACGTATTTTACTTCATCACTTTTTTTTCCATTAACAACAACAATTATATTATTTGAAAATTGAGGAAATTTTTCTTTAAAAGCTATATTATTCTTTCTAAATGTTAATTCTTTAGAAAGTAAATCTGTATTTGATGTATTTACTGAAATATTTTTATATACAAAACATCCAGCGGCTAAAGTTATCAGCAGAATAAAAAGAATGAATCTTTTTGGATATGTTAAAACCAAATTAATTAAAGAAATGGTCATAGAAGAAATTGTAACTGAAAAATAAATATTTTAAAAAAAATATTTATTCTTTTATATATTGTTTAATCCAACCTGGATTATTTATACATCTACCAAATGCAATTTGTTTACAACATTTAGGGCTATACTCTTTACCATTTTTATTTTTGTATTCATCATATTGTTGCCCTCTATATAAATGTTCTAAAATATGAGCCTGTTGCTCTCTCCTAGTAAACACCACCTTTTTACTATCACCAGGTTCTTCAAATGCATTATTATAATCTTGCCAAAAATGTACAAGTTCATGAAGTAGTATGGTTCTAATGCATAAATCATTGATTGGATCAGCCCCCTTAATCAAGTATAACTTTTCTTTTCCTTCGATTTGATTTTCAGTTGGGTACCAGCCAACAACAGGACATGGTTTCTCACACGCAATTTTTGACAATTCTTTATGTGACATAAACTTTATTTCAGGTTGATAATTTGGTTCTTTAAAATCAACATTAACAACGTATAAATGCGATGAAATCCAAACAAAAAGAGACGCTACTACTGTACTTAAAGAATCCATTTAAATGAAATAATTAAAATTATTCAAGAATCAATATTTCTCCCATACCTTTACAATTTATATCACCTAAATATTTTTTTATATAAGTGTTAGGAAAAATATCTTTAAATTCATCGTTTAATTTCTCTAAATAACTTTGAATAACTTTTAAAAAAATATAATTATTTTTTCCATTATAACTCAAATAAGATGTTAATAATCTTTGTTTTTCCAAAATAATTGTTCCCCTTTTCATTAAAAGTCCTACATTGGAACCAATTTTACCTTTAATAATTATTGTCCCCGCAATCATTTGACAGCCGATAAAATCCTTAGCATTTTTTTTAATAAAAATAATACCCGATCTCATTTTATAACCCACTCTGTTTCCAGCACTTCCTTTAATAATTATTGTTCCTCCTGACATTCCTAATTTTTCTCCTTGGATTGAACTTCCTAAAAAATCTCCAGTATTTTTGGTTACTAAAATTTCTCCTTTATATAAAGAAGAGCCTGTATAATTAGATGAAGATCCATAAATAATTATTTTTCCACCTTTCATTTGATTTCCTAAATAATCACCGACATCACCTTTAACTATTATTTTTCCATCTATCATTTGATGCCCTATAAAGTCACATTTATTTAAATTTCCTTTGAAAAGAATACCTTTTTTTAAGTTTCCAGAGATAGAAAAAAAGTCCGAAATTTCTTTTTTTTCTTTACCATAAAGAATCTTTAAAGATTTGATAATTGAGATTTTTTTGTTTGCAATATTATTTGGAGTTAAAAAACCCAAATTTATTCTATACTTCAATTCTTTTTTTAATTTTAAAACTAAATAAGTCATTTCATAATTTTTCTTAAATGAAAATGATAGGGTCCTAACTTTCCACCATAATTTCCTGCTGATATTGTTTTAATACCCTTATTGTATTTCTTACAAATAATATTAATTCCTTTTTTCATTGCTTTTTCTATGTCTTTTTCATTAGTCCCATCAATAACAATTTCTAATACTGACTCATTACTTTTGCTTAATTTTGTTTTAGTAATTCCTTTTAGAGTTGGACAGTACGCATCATTTGTAGATGCTATAAGATTTTTATATTTTGATCCTACTTTTGATCCTGATCTAACAATTCCTCCTGGAAATGGTAAAACTATATTATTAACTTTTCTCATTTCTTTGACTGCAGCTTCTGCAGATTTTAAAACTTGTTTGTTTGAATCTCCAATAATTAATATGTTTCCTCCTCCAATACCATTTGCAATACTTGTTTTATCCTCAATAACAAATTCTCCTTCCATAACAGGAATTCTCCATATTTTTTTATCATAAATTTTTTTTGAAATCTGAAAACCATCTCCGAAATATCTTATTGCATCTCCTAAATCTATTTTCTCATTTGTTTCTATTCCAGAAAAACATGCTGTAGTTGGTGATGTTAATATACATTGTCCAACTCTTCTTAAAACCTGTTTGGCAAGTCCTTCACTGTTCATGGCAAATAAAAGTACAGCTATTCCAGATCTACCATCTGGTGTTTTTGATGATTTAATCTCTTTTTCTATACCAGCTTCACAACCACAAGCAATTACAGAAGTTGCAAAACCCGTAATATTGTTTGCTGCTTGTTTTAACCAATATTTTGAATCTGCAGTAATAATTAGTCTTACTACTTTCATTGGAAAAGCTTCTGCAAAGGTTTCTTCAATTTTTATTCCGTTAATAATCATTTCTATCACATTTAATATTTTCAGTTTCTATTCCATAATCCCATAATTCTTGATTTTTTATTTTAAAACTTTCCATTCCTCTACCCATATATTTTTGAAAATAAGAACTAATTTCTTTTTCAATTTTTTTATCAAAATCAGTTTCGGCTGTATAAAATTTACCATTAAAAACTTTTTGTATTTTGCCATTTTTTACAATTAAATTACCGTCTTTAAAAACCATAAATGGATTTTCAAACATTTCCTCTTTATCTTCTTTATTATTATAAACTGTTATGTTTGCTTTAGCACCAACACCTAAATGTCCAATATTAGTTAAACCTAAAACTTTTGCAGGGCCAGCTCTTGTAAGAATAGCTATATCATAAAGACTATATTCTCTTTTTAAATTACCCAGCACAGAGCTTTTTTGTGCTTCTTTATTAATTTTCTCAAATTCATCATCTCTGAAAGATTTATCCATTAATAAT
>CAYOOR010000085.1:0-12109 GCA_964405695.1 uncultured Alphaproteobacteria bacterium | reverse complement strand
TACGGCAATAATCATTCCTGTAATACCATATACATTTCCTCTTCTCGCTGTTTCAGGAGAAGATAGTCCTCTAAGAGCTAAAATAAAAAAAATTCCAGAAATTAAATATGCAAGTATTGAATAATTTTCCATTTATTTTTTTTTCTTTTTAAACATTTGTAACATTCTTTGGGTTACAATAAATCCACCAAATATATTTACAGCAGCTAATACTACTGCTATAAAACCCATTATTTTTGAAATACCAAAAAGTGATGGTCCGACAGCTATAAGAGCTCCAACAATAATTACACTTGAAATTGCATTTGTAACTGACATTAATGGGGAGTGTAAAGCCGGAGTTACGCTCCATATAACATAATATCCAACAAAAATAGCTAAAATAAATACCGTAAATTCTTGTAATAAATGTTCCATAATTTATAAATTCATTAGTTTTCCTTGATAAGATATTAATGTATTAGAAATAATTTCATCTTTTAGATCTATTTTTATTTTTTTACTTTCATTATCTATAAAAATTTTTATAAAATTAAAAATATTTTTTGATAATAAGGTACTTGCATCTCCAGGAATCCTACTAGGATAATTTGAATATCCTACAATTTTCACACCTTTATAATCCACAATTTTATTTATTTCTGACAACTCAGCATTTCCTCCGGTTTCAACTGCTAAATCTATTATTACTGATTCTGATTTCATTTTTTCAATAATTTTTTTTGAAATTAATCTAGGGGCAGGTTTATTAGGTATTAATGCTGTGCAAATTATTATATCATTTTCAGGAATTGCTTTTTCCAAAGCTTGTTCTTGTTTTTTTTTTATATTCTGGACTCATTTCTTTTGCATATCCTCCCTCTGTTTGACTTTTTTTCAAAATTTCTTCATCAAAAACTATAAATTTAGCACCTAAACTTTCTACTTCTTCTTTAGAAGCTAACCTTACATCATATGCTGATACAACTGCACCTAATCGCTTTGCAGTTGCTATTGCTTGTAACCCCGCAACACCCGCGCCTAATACTAAAACTTTAGCGGGAGTGACAGTGCCTGCAGCAGTCATCATCATTGGAAAACTCTTTGAATATTCATATGCTGCATCTAAAACAGCTTTGTATCCTGCTAAATTACTTTGAGATGACAATACATCTTTATCTTGTGCTCTCGTTATTCTTGGAATATTTTCTAAAGCTAAGGCTGAAATTTACTTTTTATTATAAATTTTATTTTCTGGTGAATTTTTTTTTGGGGATAAAAGCCCTAAAATAATTGTATTATTTTTCATTTGATTAATAATCTTAAGATCTGGTTTTTGAACCATAACAATAACATCACTGCTTTTAATACTATTATTTAAATTTGATGAAATAATTACGTTATGTTTTTTATAATCTTCATTTGAAAAACCTGAATTAACACCTGCATCTTTTTCAATTGTAATTTTAAAACCTAAATCTAAATATTTTTTTATTTCATCTGGAACGAGAGCAACTCTTTTCTCGTGATCATTATTTTCTTTCAGAACTAAAAGGTTTATCATAATAATAAAATACTCTTATAATTATAAAAGGTAATAGATAATATGAAAATAAAGAAAAAATTTAACTATGCAACAATTTGTATTGTTTTTTTATTAGGAATTATAATTGGTTATAGTCCAAATATAGACAAATTCTCTAAAGTAAAAAATTTTCAAAGAGTTCATGCGCCAATAGGTATCGAGTTAAGATTACGTTTATCATATTTAGAAAATGCAATTCATTATGAATTATCTGTTAATGATTTTGATCAAAAAAAAATAAAAAAATATAAATTTCCCTATACAAATAGAATTCCTATAGGAATTGTAAGAGATGAGCTCCCTTCATTGCATACTGTAACTTTGGTTATTCAAGATAAATCAGGAATTGCAGTTTTATATAAAAAAGATATATCTATCAAATCTTTTTTAGCTCATTATTGTGGCTGCACTATTTTTTTTAAAGGAAGAATTAATGAAGAAGAAGTGACCAATTTAGAAAATTTATGGAAAAATACAAATCAATTTATACTCCCAAGTAGTTTTTTATATGATAGATCAATAATGTTTTCAGAAAAATTATCTTTTTAATTTTTTGAGATCATTGGACCCAATTTTTGTTTTCCAAAAATATGAATATGAAAATGTGGAACTTCTTGTCCTGCATTAAGACCATTATTAGTTAATAATCTATATCCATTTTTAACTAAATCTTGTTCTTCTGCTATTTGACCAACTGCTTTAAAAAAACCTTCAATTTCATTTTTAGAGGCATTTTTAGAAAAATCAGCAAATGATACATATTTACCTTTGGGTATAACTAGTATGTGAATTTTAGCCTGTGGATTTATATCATGAAAAGCAAGTGAATAATTATCTTCATAAATTTTTTTACAAGGAATTTCTTTTCTTAAAATTTTTGCGAAAATATTATTTTCATCATAAGTCATATTTTTTTATTTTTTGTTCTTGGATTTTTCATTCTTTTTTCAAGTTCATTCCATATATCATTAGGTTTTATTCCTAATTTTGCCCACATTACCATTAAATGATATAATAAATCGCAACTTTCTTGGATAGCTAATTTTTTTTTTCCTTGAATTGCTTCAATAATTGTTTCAGCTGTTTCTTCAGAAACTTTTTGAGCAATTTTATTCATACCTTTATTAAATAAAAAAGATGTATAAGATCCTTTTTTTTTTAATTTTTTTCTTTCTTCAATAAGAGAAAAAAGATCATCAATTATTTGCCCCGTATTTTTTTTTTTCATTTTTTATATCCTAACAGCTATTCCTTTTTGTTTCATTTTTAATTTTACTTGCTTCACAGTATACTTTCCAAAATGGAAAATTGAAGCAGCTAAAACAGCTGAGGCTTTTCCAACTTTTATTCCATCAATTAAATGTTTTATATTTCCAACACCTCCTGAAGCAATTACAGGAATATTTAATTCATTAGAAATTTTTTTTGTTAATTCCAAATCAAAACCTAATTTAGTTCCATCTTTATCCATAGAAGTTAAAAGTATTTCACCAGCCCCAAATTTTTCCATTTTTTTTGCCCATTTTATTGCATCTATACCTGTTTTTTTTCTCCCACCATGAGTAAAAATTTCCCATTTATTCCTTTTTATTTTTTTTGCATCTATTGCTACAACAATACATTGATTTCCAAATTTCTTTGATGATTCTTTTATTAAATTAGGATTTTTTATTGCTGCAGTATTAATCGATACCTTATCAGCACCACATAAAAGTAATTTTCTTATATCTTTAATAGACCTTACACCGCCCCCAACTGTTAAAGGCATAAAACACTTTTGTGCGGTCTTTTTTACAACATTATAAAGAATATTTCTTTATCACTGCTAGCAGTAATATCTAAAAAGCATAATTCATCAGCGCCTTGTTTATCATATATTTGAGCTTGTTTAACAGGATCACCTGCGTATTTTAAATTTACAAATTTAGTTCCTTTAACAACTTTTCCATTTTTTACATCTAAACAAGGTATGATTCTTACTTTTAACATATTAATCTTTTTCAAAAATTTTATTAACTTTTTCTAAGTTAATTTTTCCTTCATATATTGCTCTTCCACAAATTACTCCTTCGATTCCATTTTTTTCATTTTCTTTTAAAATTAATAAATCATTTAGATTAGTTACTCCCCCAGAAGCAATAATTGGTTTTTTAAATAATTTTGCATTTTTTAAAAAAAAATTTAAATCTATTCCTGACATTGCTCCATCTTTTTTAATATTTGTACATATAAAAGAAGCAGTATCTAAACTACCGTAATCTTTTACTATATCTTTAACACTTATATTAGTTTTTTTGGTCCAGCCTTCGATTGCTAATTTATTATCTAGTAAATCTAACCCTAGACCTATTTTTCCTGGATATTTATTTATTGCTGTTTTAACTAATACAGGATCATTTTCTATTAAAGAGCCAAGAATTATTTTTTCTACTCCAATTTTAAACCATTCATCAATTATTTTCATACTTCTTATTCCACCCCCTAATTGAATTTTTAAATTAACAGATGATATAATTTTTTTTATTATTTTTTGATTAACAGATCTGCCTTTGATTGCTCCATCTAAATCAACAATATGTATCCATTTACATCCTTTTGATTCAAATATTTTAGCTTGATCTAATGGATCTTTATTAAAAATTGTAACATTTTCCATATTACCTTGAACTAAACGAACACAAAAACCACTTTTAATATCTATAGCAGGAAATAAAATCATATTAATAAACCCAGGAAACAAATTTTTTCAATAATTCTAATCCAGATTTTTGACTTTTTTCAGGATGAAATTGTGTACCAATTATATTTTCTTTACTAATTATAGCCGTTATATTTTGATGATAATTACAAGTTGCTAAAATATCTTTTTTATTTTTACAAATAAAATTATAACTATGAACAAAGTATGACTCAAATTTTCTATTATTAATAATTGGATGCTTTGAAATAACATTTACTGTATTCCACCCCATATGCGGAATTTTAATATTTTTAATTTTTTTAATTTTTTCAACTTTTCCTTCAATCCAACCTAAACCTTTATGATTTCCTTTTTCTTTACCCTCAGTTGCTAAAAGTTGCATTCCTACACATATTCCAAGAAATGGTTTTTTTTTATTTATTACTAATTCATTTAAAGTATCAATCATACCAGGAATTTCTTTTAATCCATTCATGCAATCATTAAATGATCCAACACCCGGTAAAACAATTTTATCTACTTTTAATAATTCTTTTGAATTAGAAGCAACAATTATTTTTTTTTTCTTACTTACTTTTTCTAAAGCTTTATAAGCTGATTGTAAATTTCCAGATCCATAATCTATTAAAGCAATTTTCACTTTTTTTTATAATTTACCTTTTGTTGAAGGAATATTTCCTTTTTCTCTTGGATCTATAGATATTGCTTCTCTTAATGCTCTTCCAAGTCCTTTATAACATGTTTCAATAATATGATGATTATTATCACCATATAAATTTTCAATATGTAAAGTCATTCCTACTGCTTGAGAAAATGCTTGAAACCATTCTTTAAATAATTCACTATCCATTTTTCCTATTTGTTTATTAGAAAATTTAACTTTCCAAATTAAATATGGTCTATTAGATAAATCTAAACTAACTCTGGTCAGTGTTTCATCCATAGGAATATATTTAGTTCCAAAACGCTTAATTGATTTTTTTTCACCCAAAGCTTTTAATATTGCTTCTCCAAGTGCAATTCCTGTATCTTCTGTTGTATGATGATCATCTACTTTTAAATCGCCTTTTGCGTTCAATTTTATATCTATAAGACTATGTTTTGATAATTGTTCTAACATATGATCTAAAAAACCTATTCCAGTAGAAATTTTAAATTTACCCTTACCATCAAGATTAACATCTACCTGTATATTTGTTTCACTTGTTTTTCTATTAAATTTTGATTTTCTCATTTTTTTATAATTTTTTTACATATAGTCTTACAATTTTAGAAAAATACATTATTAATCCAATAGTAATAAATATTATAAATTGTAATGATAAAAGAAAAATCAAATAATAATATGAATGTGACAACTATTTTAGCTGTAAGAAAGAAAAATAATGTTGTTATAGCAGGAGATGGACAAGTAAGTTTAGGAAATACAGTAATGAAATCTAATGCTGTAAAAGTAAGAAGATTAGCTAATAATAAAGTAATAGCTGGATTTGCCGGTGCTACTGCTGATGCATTTACGCTTTTCGAAAGATTAGAAAATAAATTAGAAAAACATCAAGATCAACTTACAAGAGCCTGTGTTGAATTAGCTAAAGACTGGAGAACAGATAGATATTTAAGAAGATTAGAAGCAATGATGGCTGTAGCAGATAAAAAGGTATCTTTAATTGTTTCTGGTACAGGAGATGTTGTTGAACCAGAAGATGGTTTAATTGGAATAGGGAGTGGAGGAACTTTTGCTCTTGCAGCAGCTAGAGCTCTTATAGATCAAGAAAAACTTTCGGCTGAAGAAGTTGCAAAAAAAGCAATGACAATTGCTTCAGATATATGTATTTATACAAACTCAAATTTTACTATAGAAAAATTATAAATCATGGACGATACAGTAAAAAAAAATTTTGCTAAAGAAATATCTATAGAAAAAAAAAACTATACACCGAAAGAGATAGTTAAAGAAATAGATCGATATATAATTGGTCAAACTGCAGCAAAAAAAGCAGTTGCTTTAGCTTTAAGAAATAGATGGAGAAGACAAAGAGTCCCAGATAATTTAAGAGAAGAAATTCTCCCGAAAAATATTTTAATGATTGGTCCAACAGGAGTTGGTAAAACTGAAATTTCAAGAAGATTAGCTAAACTTGCAGAAGCGCCTTTTTTAAAAGTTGAAGCAACAAAGTTCACAGAGGTTGGATATGTTGGAAGAGATGTAGAACAAATTGTTAGAGATTTAATACAAATTTCTATAACTATGACTCAAGATAAATTAAGAAATAAAGTTAAATCACAAGCTCAACATAATGCTGAAGAAAGAGTATTAGATGCATTAGTAGGAAAAAATGCAAGTCTTGAAACAAGATCAAAATTTAGAGCCCAATTAAGAAGCGGAAAATTAAATAAAAAAATTATAGAAATTGATTTAATAGATAATCCAACTAGTGGTGGCTTACCTACTCTCGTTATTCCCGGAATGCCTGGTATTCAAGTTGGTATGATAAATTTACAAGAATTACTTGGAAAAGGTATGGGACAAAAAACAAAGAAAAAAAAAATATCAATTAAAAAAGCTTACAAACCATTAATGGATGAAGAATCAGATAAATTAATCGATCAAGAAAAAATAATATCTGTAGCAAAAAAAGAAGTGGAAGAAAATGGAATTGTTTTCTTAGATGAAATGGATAAAATTTGTGCTAGATCGGAAAGGGTTGGTGGAGATGTAAGTAGAGAAGGTGTTCAAAGAGATCTACTTCCAATAATAGAAGGTACGAGTGTATCAACAAAATATGGTACTATTAAAACAGATCATATTTTATTTATAGCTTCTGGTGCTTTTCATTTATCAAAACCATCAGATTTACTTCCTGAATTACAAGGAAGATTACCAATAAGAGTAGAATTAAATCCTTTAACAAAAGATGATTTTATAAAAATTTTAAATGAACCTGAAAATAGCTTAATTAAACAATATAAAGCTCTTTTAAAAACAGAAAAAGTGGATTTAGATTTTGGTAAAGATTCAATTGATGAAATAGCAAAACTATCAACTGAAATAAACTCCAATGTTGAAAATATAGGTGCTAGACGACTTCATACAGTTTTAGAAAAATTAGTTGAAAATATAAGTTTTAATGCAACAGAAAATAAAGGTAAAAAAATAAAAATTACAGCTAAACAAGTTAAAGAAGAGGTTGGAAAACTTGCAAAAAATATTGATTTAAGTAAATTTATTCTTTAATTAAATTATATATCTAATTTTTTTTTAAAAAAATATATATTGCTCCTTCGCCGCCATGTTTCATTGAAGCATAATTAATTGCCAATATCATATTTCTTAATTCGTTTTCATTTAACCAATTAATAATATTATTTTTAATAACACCTTCTCCTCGAAATCCTTTACCAGTAATGACTAAAACTAATCTTTTTTTTTTATTAATACATTTAAATATAAATTTTTTTAATTTTTTTTTTGCTTCAATTTCTGTATAACCATGAAGATCTAATTTATCTTCGATTTCAACATTCCCTTTGTTAAAATTCCGTAAATTTTTTTTACTCAAAGCAACGCCTTCACCTAATTTTAATTTTTTAGATTCTTTAAATTTATTATTAATTTTCAAATTCTCGGAAATTTTTTTTTTATCTTTTAAATTTGTATTTATTTCTTCAGTAAATAGTTCCCAAAGAATTTCATCTTCTTTTGATAAAGAACGAAAATCTTTATTATTTTTTTTTTTATTATTCAGATTTTGTTACAACAAGTTTCCAATTTGGATTTGAAGATTTCAAATCTTTTGTAAAAGTCCAATAATCAGTGTGATTTTCAATATAATCATTGTTGCCCTCTATAATTTTACCTTTATTATTCTTCAATAAATTTACTTGTTCTGAGACAAATTTAACAACAATATCAACAATATTTTCTTTTAAATCGATCTTTTTAATATCTGCACTTTTAATTGAAACAAATGTATGGTCTAAAGTTTGTTTATTTTTTTTTCTTAAATTAACTTTTTTTGAAAAAGCTAAAAATACCTGAGACTCTAATAATTTCTTTATTTTATTAATTTCACCGGAAGCATAAGATTTAATAATTATTTCATAAGCTTTTTTTGCACCTGATAAAAATTTATTTAATGAAAAAGTACTATCATAAAGACGTATTTTTTCTACAGCTTTATTACCAGATAAACTCTTTTTACTAGTTTCATTTTTAAATGTTTTTAAATTAGAAGTTTTTTTATCATCGACATTTTTAGATTTAACATCATCAAAAGTAGTATCTTGATACATAAAAACATCTTTAGGTCTTTTTTCATTGCCTGTTCTTCTCCCTAGAACACTTCTTAGTCTAATAATTAAGAATGCAGCAATTACTACAAAAAAAATTAAATCAGGTGTGAAAAATGTATTCATAATTTACCTTATACTTTAATTAAATTTTAAAGTACACTGAAAAAATAATGTAATTGTTTTTTTTAATAAACAAACATGTTTTTTTTAATTTTTATTGGCATACCTTTAATAGAAGTGATGCTTTTCATCACTATAGGTAAACATATTGGCCTGTGGAATACAATCTTTATAATAATATTAACTGGAATAATTGGAGCATTTTTAGTCAAAAAACAAGGAATCAGCACTTTAAACAATGCTTTACTAGAGATTAAATCTAATAAAATACCGATATTTTCAATATTTGAAGGCATAGCTATTTTAATTGCAGGGGCTTTTTTACTAACTCCAGGTTTTTTAACAGATATTTTAGGTTGTGTTTTATTAATTCCAAAGACAAGAAATATAATTATTAATTATTATGTTACATATTTAAAAAAAAAAACATCGTATAAAGAAAATTTTGATATTTACAAAAATCAAAATAAAGAAGAAAAAATTGTTGAGGGTGATTTCGAAGAAATAAAAGAATCAGACAAAAAAAAAAAGTAGCTTTTTTTAACCCTATGTTTAATATGCTAAAACAATATAAAAATGGCAAAAAAAATAGAAAAAAAAGCTGGCTCCGTTCCTGAGAATGCTCCTCCAGGATTATTTATAAATGCTCAATATTTAAAAGATTTATCTTTTGAAAATCCAAATCCACTTGATGCATATAAAAATAATGATAAGCCTGATATAGCTGTAAATGTTAATACGGCAGTAAAAAAATTGCCTGAAAATGCATTTGAAGTTACTTTAGACTTAAAAACAGAAGCTAAAAAAAAAGGTAAAGTAGCGTTTATAGCAGAAGTTAGTTATGCAGGAATATTTACATTAAATCAAGTTCCAGAAGAACATCAAAAACCATTGTTATTAATTGAAGCGCCTAGAATGTTATTTCCATTTGCCAGGAATGTTTTAGCAGAAACTACTAGAGATGGCGGGTATCCCCCTTTAATGTTGAATCCTATTGATTTTGCTGCTCTATACCAAAAAAATGTTGAAGCAGAAAAAAATAAAAAAAATTAAATACTGCAATTATAAATCGGTATTCCATCTAAATATTTTTTAAAAATTTTAAAAAGAAATTTACTTAACTTTTTTTCTAGATTCTGTGGATATGAATAAATACCATTTTTATTTTCCATTGGTATTGTCTTAATCCTATTATTAATAGATTCTTTTTTAATTTTTTTAAACATTTTAATAGGAAATCTCATCATACCAAAAGTAATAGAATGGATATTTTCTTTAGGAATAACTAATGAAATTTCTTTTATTAATTTCTCATAAATAATAGTAAAATCACATGCTGGGATAATTGGGTCAAATCTTAAGCCAATTTTCCATCCTTTATCTGCTAATTTTTTCATAGCATTAATCCTTTTTTTAACAGAAGGAACCTTATTTTCAATTAAATTTGAAATATTTTCAGGTGTAAAACTAAAAGCAATTATACAATTATCAATAGGTTCATGTTTTAAAATTTTATTTATTTGTGTACTTTTTGTTCTTAATTCTAAAAATGAATTTTTTTTTTCTTTAAAAATAGGGAAAAAAAAATCTACAAAACCAGTAATTTCATCTAGAGCCAATGAATCACAGTCATATCCAGAAAAAAAATATATTTTTTCATTATTTTTTTTTATTTCTTTTTTAATTTCTAATGCAAAATCTTCATAATTAACAAATAAAAGATAGTGGGCAGACATATGTTTTCCTTGTAAAAAACAATATTCACAATCATAAATACAGTTTAACATGTGGGAAAAATAATAATTTTTTTTACCCCCAATAGTAAAATTTTTAGGTATTGAATGTAATTTTGTACCTATTTTTTTTGCTAAAATTAAAGCGGGCTTTCTTTTTTGTAATCTAAAATTTTGTGATTTTATATTAAAAATCTCACCATAATGATCACAATAAATTATATCAATCTTTTTTCTAAATTTTGCTAATATTAATTTTGTTCGAAAATGTGATTTTATTTGATTTTCTATATAAATAGTTTCAATCATTTTTTAAATTTTTAAAAATTCATTAACTAATTTATTAATAATAACAATTTTCTTTTCTATCCAATATTCAATTTTTTTTGAAGAAATTGTTAAAATAGAATTATCTTTATTATCAGAAATTATTTTTATAACTTGCACTTTTTCGGGACCAACAAAACTTCTAGCCGTTTTTAAAAAACTTGAAGCCTCCATATCATAAACAATGTTTGGTTTATATATTATTTTTGGAAATCTAACAGTAATTAAAGAACTCTTTTTTATTTTTGTTTTCCAAAGTAGAGATGGATACCAATTATAATTAGTTTTATTATCAGTTATTTTAGAAGCTAATATTATTTCACCTAATTTCAAATCTCTATGTCCTCCTATGCCTATATTTAAAAAAAAGGAATTTGAATTTTTTTTAGCCAAAACATTTGTTGCTTCTTTAACTTTTTTTTTACCTATTCCTGAAATAATTAAATTTATTTTTTTTTTTTTATCTGTATAAATCCCACTTGTATTATTAATTTTTTTTAATTTCCAATAATTTATTAAAGGTTTTGCTTCAGACTTCATAGCAATCACAATATTAATTTCTTTTTTATTCATATTTTTTTAGTTTTTGTTCATAAAATATTATTTCTTTTTTTTTTTTTCTTTTAATTAAACCATTAATGTATATTTTAATTTTTTTTTTCAAAATTTTTTTTACTTTTTTTTTATTTTCATTATTTAACAATTTTTTTTTTTAAAATATTTTCTAAGGAAATTATTCTAAAACGATCCATTCCCCAAAATTTTTTTGATAATTGATTTTTATGACCACCATACTTTACGGTTAATTTCTCATCTAAATATAATATAGGAAATTTTGCTAAAATTCTTAACCATAAATCATAATCTTCGCATACTGGCAATTTTTCATTAAAGAAGCCCAAATCTTTAAAAATTTCTTTTTTAATTATTACACTAGAAGGGGAAATTTTACACATTTCTAAACATTTATTAAATATAAGACCACCATATTTTTTATGTTTTTTATGTTGATTGACACGCACACCATTTCTAATCCAAATCTCATCAGTATGACATATTTTATATTTTGATTTTTTTATTAAAAAATTTATTTGATTTTCTAATTTTTTTGGATGCCATCTATCATCTGAATCTAAAAATGCTATCCAATCATAAGAAGCTTTTTTAATACCCTTATTTCGTGCAGCACTTACTCCTTTATTGGTTTGTTTGAAAATTTTTAAATTTAATTTTTTTTTTTTTAAATATTCTATTGTTTTATCACTTGAACAATCATCAATAATGATTAATTCTAAGTTTTGATAAGTTTGTTTTAATACACTATCAATTGCATGTTTTAAAAAAAATTTTCTATTGTAGGTTGGAATAATT
>CAYOOR010000084.1:0-2531 GCA_964405695.1 uncultured Alphaproteobacteria bacterium | reverse complement strand
TTGATGTAGCTTTAATTGGTGATGTTAAAACAATCATAAAATCTATTTATAAACAGCTTATAAAAAGTAAATCTAAAATTTCTTTTCATAATATTAAGGATTGGTGGTCACAAATTAATTCATGGAAAAAAAAAAATTGTTTAGGATACAAAAAAACAAATTTTCCAATAAAACCTCAATATGCAATTGAAAGATTATACGAATTAACTAAAAAAAAAGATTGTTTTATTACGACAGGAGTTGGGCAGCATCAAATGTGGGCAGCACAATATTATAAATTTAACAAACCAAATAGATGGATGACTTCCGGTGGTTTAGGAACGATGGGTTACGGTTTACCAGCTGCAATTGGAGCCCAAATAGCTAATCCAAATAAATTAGTTATAGATATAGATGGTGAAGCTTCTTTTTTAATGACAATGCAAGAATTATCAACAATTTGTCAATACAAATTACCAGTGAAAATTTTTATTGTTAATAATCGTTGGATGGGGATGGTAAGGCAATGGCAAGAATTAATTCATGGTGGTAGATATTCTGAAAGTTATACAGAATCATTACCTAATTTTGTAAAATTAGCTGAATCCTTCGGCATTCTTGGTATTAAAGTTGAAAAAGCTTCTGATGTAGATGGAGCTATTAAAGAAATGATAAAAATAAAAAAACCTGTATTAATGGATATGGTCGTAGATCAAAAAGAAAATTGTTTCCCTATGATACCCTCTGGTGCTGCTCATAATGAAATTTTATTAGGTCCAGATGATAAAACAGATGATACAATTAATGAAGAAGGAATGGTTTTAGTTTAATAAAAATTGTCAAATCAAAAAAAAGAAAAACATACAATTTCAGTATTAGTTAATGATGAACCAGGTGCCTTAGCTCGAGTTATTGGATTATTTTCTGGTAGGGGTTATAATATTGATAGCTTAACAGTTGCTCCTGTTAATTTATCAAAAAAATATTCAAGAATTATAATTGTTACTTATGGAACAAAATTAATTATCGAACAAATAATACATTCACTTGAAAGATTAATACAGGTTAAAAAAGTAATTGATTTAACTTTTAATAATTCAACTGATGAAAGAGAACTTGCTTTAGTTAAAATTAAAATAAAGAAAAATAAAAATCATCTATTAAAAAAAATAATAAAGAGTTTTAAAGCTAAATTAATATATAAAAATTCAGATAAATATATATTTGAAATAACAAATTCTCCCGATATTATAAATTCTTTTATAATTGAACTAAATAAAATAAGTATTATTGATGTTTCTAGAACTGGTTTAATTGCAATATTAAAAAATTAAGATTATGAAAGTATTTTATGATAAAGATTGTGATAAGAATTTAATTCAAAACAAAAAAGTATCTATATTGGGATTTGGCAGTCAAGGACATGCACATGCAATGAATTTAAAAGATTCAGGAGTAAAAAATATAGTTGTTGGATTAAAAAAAAACTCTTCAAGTGTAAGTAAGGCTAAGAAAGCAGGTTTTAAAGTTTTATCTCCTGAAGAAGCTATTGAATATGGTGAAGTTATTATGATTTTAATTCCTGATGAATTACAACCTGATTTATATAAAAAAATTATTAAGAAAAAAATAAAAAAAAATGCATATTTAGGTTTTGCTCATGGATTTAGTATTCATTTTAAATTTATAAAACCGAGAAATGATTTAAATATTTTTATGGTCGCTCCTAAAGGACCAGGACATTTAGTAAGATCTGAATTTAAAAATAAAAGAGGTGTTCCTTGTTTATTAGCTATTGATAAATGTGTAAGCAATAATACAAAAGATTTAGGTTTATCTTACGCTTCAGCAGTAGGAGGAGGAAGAACTGGCATTATTGAAACTACTTTTAGAGAAGAATGTGAGACAGATTTATTTGGAGAACAAGTCGTGTTATGTGGAGGCTTAACTTCTTTAATTAAATCTGGTTTTGAAACTTTAGTAAAAGCTGGATATAAACCTGAAATGGCGTATTTTGAATGTTTGCATGAAATAAAATTAATTGTTGATTTAATTTATGAAGGAGGAATAGCGAATATGAGATATTCTATTTCTAATACTGCTGAATATGGAGATTTTTCTAGAGGACCAAGAATAATAAATTCTAAAGTTCAAAAAGAAATGAAAAAAGTATTAAAAGAAATCCAAAGTGGTAAATTTGCAAAAGAATGGATCAAAGAAAACAAAACAGGTAGAAAAAAATTTAATAAATTTAGAAAAGAAGGTCAAAATCATAAAATTGAGGCAGTGGGAAAAAAATTAAGAAAAATGATGCCTTGGATTGAGAAGAATAAAATCGTAAGATAATTTTTTTTTGGTTCCTATTTCTTTCTTTAATATTATATAATAGTAGAAATATTGTTTGAAAAATAATGACTAAAGATAAGTATATAAAAATTTTTGATACAACATTGAGAGATGGAGAGCAATCTCCAGGGGCATCAATGTTTATTGATGATAAAATAAAAATAGCAAAAGCGCTTGATATGATGGGTGTTGATATAATTGAAGCT
>CAYOOR010000083.1:0-2716 GCA_964405695.1 uncultured Alphaproteobacteria bacterium | reverse complement strand
ACTTCTTAATGTTCCTTTTCTGTCTAATTAACAACATTTTTTTCCTTATAAATTGTATTTAATTTTTTTTATTTTTTTTTTAGTTCTTCAACAATTGCTTTAGTTGCACTATCAATTCCTCTTTTAAGATCCATTGGATTCATTCCTGCAGCTACAGCTTTTAAACCTTCTTGAACAATTGCTTGAGTTAAAATAGTAGCAGTTGTTGTTCCATCACCAGCACTATCACTTGTTTTAGAAGCAACCTCTTTAACCATTTGCGCACCCATGTTTTCAAATTTGTCTTTCAAATCTATTTCTTTGGCAACAGAAACTCCATCTTTAGTAATTCTTGGAGCTCCAAAAGATTTATCTAAAACCACATTTCTACCTTTAGGTCCTAATGTTACTTTTACTGCATCGGCTAGAATATTAACACCTTTTAATAATCTTGATCTTGCATCTGTTGAAAATTTTACATCTTTACCGTCTGCCATAATTTCTCCTAATAAAAAAAGATTAAATTAATTTAAAATACCAATAACATCTTCTTCTTTAATAATAATAAGATCTTCACCATCAATTTTAACTTCATCGCCTGAATATTTGCTAAAAAGAATTTTATCACCAACTTTTACATCTATTGGATTTCTTTTGCCATCAGTATTTAATGCACCAGGACCGACGGCAACAATTTCACCTTCCGATGGTTTTTCTTTAGCACTATCAGGAATAATAATTCCACCTTTTGATATTACTGATTCTTCTAGTCATTTAACTAAAATTCTATCTTGTAATGGTTTAAATTTCATGTTTCAAAAATACCATGTTTAATTACGCACAAATATAATGATAAAAAAATTATATTTCAAGTACCTAAAGTAACTTTTTTTTATTGATCACTTCTTTGTTTTCAAGGATAGCGTTTTCAAGTACAGCTTTTTTCACTTTTTCAAAAGATCTTACTTCAATTTGTCTAATTCTTTCTCGAGAAATATTATAAATTTTACTTAAAGTTTCTAATGTTGAAGGAGGATCATTTAAACATCTTTTAATAAAAATATCTTTTTCCCTTTCATTTAGCGATTTTAAAGATTTTAAAAGTAGATCTTTTCGTTTAGAATTTTCATCAAATTTACTCAATTTATTTTCTTGATTTTCTTCTTTACTTTCAAGTAAATTTATTTTTTCAGTTTTATCATCATCTGATATAGGCGCATTTAAAGAACTTTCAGGTCCTGATAATCTTCTATTCATTTCCACAACATCTTTTTCTTCTACTTTTAGTTGATTTGCTATTTTTTTTACTATTTCTGGAGGGAGCTCACCTTTTTCTATTTGATTCATTTGATTTTTTAATTTTTGTAAGTTGAAAAATAATTTTTTTTGAGCAGCTGTAGTTCCTAATTTTACTAAAGACCAAGAATTTAAAATAAATTCATTTATACTTGCTCTAATCCACCAAATAGCATATGTCGAAAGTCTAAATCCTTTATCTGGATCAAATTTTTTTACCGCTTTCATAAGCCCGACATTTCCTTCAGATATTAAATCTTCTACAGGGAGTTTGTAACCTCTAAATCCAAATGCTATTTTAACAACTAATCTTAAGTGGCTAGTGATTAATTTTCTCGCTGCATTAGTATCACCTTTTGTTTGCCATCTTTTAGCTAACATATATTCATCTTTTTCTGTTAATATTGGAAAGCGATTAACTGAAGATAAATAATCAGATAAACCTTTTGTTGTTGGAGTTAATGAAGTTGTAATCATTACATTTAATATATAATAATATTATTATTAAAAAACAATATTTCATAATGGGTGCGTAGCTCAGTGGTAGAGCACTACGTTGACATCGTAGGGGTCGGAAGTTCAACTCTTCTCGCACCCACCAATAATTTCAACGGTTTAAGTCTTTTAACTATTTAATTGCATAAGTCTTGAGACACATATGAGACAAAAAAGGTCTTAGTTTTGTGGTTTTGAGACAATTTTGTTCAAACTTTTGATCCGTGATTTTGGAGGCAAAAGTAGTGTCAATTATTTTTCTTGTTTTATTATATTCATTATGAATGAGCCTGAATCTTCGTTAACAGTAGAAATAGAATAAGTAGGAAGGCCAAAATGTTCTAATCTTGGTGATACTTCAATTAAATAACTTGCTCCAGGTTCTGCAACAAAAGTCATTTTCATACTACCAGGCACCATGAAAGCGGTAACACCTACTGCTGTTCCCCCAGATTTAACATCATAAATAGTTGCTTTTCCATTAGGTAATTTAACTACACTTTTACCGTTTATGCGGATATGTGCTTTTGATGCCGCAGCTCGAGTGTGTTTTTCTCGTTTAATTGTAAGTCTTGAATACCCTGGCTTAATAGGCGTATTAAGATTATGGAATCCCATGTGGTCTAGATTTAAATCTGCCCCTTCAGACTTTGAATGGGTTGTAATAAACAATAATAAGAAGATTGAGAATATTGCTAATTTTTTTATAAACCAATTTAAAGATATTTTTTCCATACCAAAATTATACATCATGATCTAATATTTTCAATGGTTTAAGTCTTTTCACTATTTAATTGCAAATTTGTTTTTCATATTCCTTTTTTATCGATAATAGAAATTTGTAGATCTTCTTTCTTTTTTTCTGGAACCATTTTTAAATTAGTAACTATTAGACGAAGTTCTACACTATTGAATTCTTTTCCAGTTCCTATTCTTGTACAAATCA
>CAYOOR010000082.1:0-2579 GCA_964405695.1 uncultured Alphaproteobacteria bacterium | reverse complement strand
GATGTCTCTGAGATTGATATTAAAAAAGCCAAAAAAGTTGAGCCAGATTTAGAGTTGGGCGACCCTTATATTGAAATTATAAACCCAGAGGATTTTGGACGAAGACTTATCAATACAGGAAAGCAGTTTCTAGCTCAAAGCATCAGGAATATTGAAAAACAGGCAATTTTTGAAGAATTTAATGAGAAGCTGGGAACCATTGTCAGTGGATACGTAAATCAAATACAGCGTGATAATGTGTTTATTACCTGCGAGACTGCGGAGCTAGCGCTTCCAAAGATGGAACAAATTCAGAATGACAGGTACAGAAGAGGTGAGTCTGTAAGAGGAGTCGTGAAAAGCGTGGAAATTACATCAAAAGGTCCAGAGATTATTATTTCCAGATCCAGTAACGATTTTCTTATAAAGCTTTTTGAAATGGAGGTTCCTGAGATTGAAGATGAGATTATAGAGATTAAATCTGTATCAAGAGCACCCGGAGAGAGAAGTAAGGTGGTGGTCTACTCATCAGATATCAGAATTGATGCGGTTGGAGCATGTGTAGGAATGAGAGGAAGTCGAATTCAGTCAATCGTAAGAGAGCTTAATGGTGAAAAGATTGATATTATAAACTTCAGCGATCAACCAGAAATCTTATTAACAAGGGCGATTGCACCTGCCAAGCCACTAAATCTTTTGCTTGATGAGGAAAAACCTTACGCGGTTATTGTATTTGACGATGAAGAGCTTGCGGTTGCGATTGGACGAAATGGGCAGAACATTTCACTCGCTAGTGATGTTACGGGCTATACGATTGATGCAATATCCAAAAGTGACTACAATAAGCAGCATGGCATTGTAGATGAAGATAATCTCTCAAATGTTAAGGGATTTTCAGAAAAACAGCTTGAAGTGTTAAATGAGAATGAAATTTCAACGTTTAGTGATTTTTTAGATAAAAAAGATGAGATACTGGCACTGAAAGGCTTTGGTGAAAAGACATACGAGAAATTAGCAGCTAAAATAAAGGAAGAGCAGGTAGATGCCTAAAAAAAGAATATTTCAAGTTGCAAAAGATTTAAATATATCTCACTTGGATATTATAAAATTCCTTAAAGGTAAAGATATTGAGGTTGCAAGCGTCAATTCTCCTCTTGAGGATGATGTCTATGAAACGATTCTTGCAGAGTTTAATAAAGAAAGGCTCGAAATAGAGAGACTAAGAAAAGAGAGAGCCCGACAGGCGATTATTAATGAAAAAGAAATGCAAGATATCGAGAAGGAAGAGAAGAAAGAAGTAAAAGCAGAGCCAGAGAGAGTTGGGCTTAAAATTTTAAAGAGACCAGAAAAAGAAGAAACTCCAGTAGCCCCAAAAGAACAGAAAACTACTAAAAAAATATCTTCATCAAAAGACGCTAGCCAGCCTCTTGAAATTGATTTAGATATAAAATCATCAGATGACAAGCCCGTTAAAAGAAAGCTTAAGCAGATTGATATCTCTGCTATTGCTGAAAAAATTAATAAAGGAAAGAAAGATCCTAAAAAGAATACCGTAGATAAATCTGTTTTAAATAAAACAATATCAAGTCAGGCTAAAAAGAAAAAGAAAAGAAAGAAAGCAGTTGAGGTGGAGGTAGATGATACAGCCGAATCAAAAATAATTAAAATTCCAGAGTTTAGCTCGGTTGATGAGCTAGCTCAATCGATGAACGTAAAATCACAAGACATTATTATGTCCTGCATGGGGCTAGGCCTAATGGTTACGATTAATCAGCGCCTTGATATGGATACCATTACCATGGTTGCAGATGAATATGGATTTGAGGTTGAAACACTCGAAGAATTTGCCCAGGAAGAGTCTGATTTAGTAGATACTGAGGAAGATATTAAAAATGCAACAGAGAGAGCACCGGTTGTTACTATTATGGGCCACGTTGATCACGGAAAGACATCCTTACTTGATTACCTTAGAGAAGAGAATGTAGTTGCTGGAGAGTCTGGGGGAATCACTCAGCACGTTGGTGCGTACGAGGTAACCTTGGAGAGTGGAAAGAAAATTACTTTTTTAGATACACCCGGACACCAGGCATTTACAGCAATGAGAGCAAGGGGCGCAAATATAACTGATATTGTTATTATTGTGGTTGCAGCTGATGATGATGTGAAACCTCAGACGATTGAAGCAATCGACCATGCAAAAGCCGCCGCGGCTCCCATTATTATTGCAATCAATAAAATTGACAGGCCTGAGGCAAATCCAGACAAAATCAAAAAGTCTCTTTCTGAAAAAGGAGTTCTTGTTGAAGATTGGGGCGGAAAGGTTCAATGCTCTCTTATATCTGCAAAAACAGGTGAGGGTATGGATGACCTTCTCGATAGAATCTTACTTGAATCTGAGATACTAAATTTAAAAGCAAACAAAGAAACCACAGCCTTTGGAACTATTATAGAATCTAAGTTGGATAAAGGACTGGGTTCTATAGCCACAGTCTTAATTCAGAAAGGCACGCTCAATGTTGGGGATATATTCCTCTGCGGCTCTCAAAGCGGAAGGGTTAGAGCGATGCTTGATGAGAGAGGGCACAATCTTAAGGATGCAT
>CAYOOR010000081.1:0-7222 GCA_964405695.1 uncultured Alphaproteobacteria bacterium | reverse complement strand
TCTTTTTTTTAACCAATATAAAAGAACAAATAGTTTTTTTTCTAATTCTGAATTAGCTGCAACAGAATTACCTTCAGATCGGGAATTAAAATTACTAGAACCTTTTATAAATCAATTACCAGATAGTGTTTTTAATAAAATTTTTCAAAATCCAATTAATTCAGGAACAGGTGATTTAAGAAAGAATTTAAGAATTGCTGATAAATTACTTTTTGATGCTGGATGGATAATAAAAAACGGAAAAAGAATTAATAAAAAAACAGGCCTTCCTTTAAATTTCACAATTCTTTTAGTTAGTCCGGAATTTGAAAGAATTGCTTTACCATTTGCAAGAAATTTAAAAAGAATTGGAATTGAAGCTAAAGTTAGAACTGTTGATAGCGCTCAATATGAAAGAAGATTGGAAACATTTTCTTTTGATATGGCTGTGATTTCTTTGGGACAAAGTTTAAGCCCAGGGAATGAACAACGGGATTATTGGCATAGTGATTCATCTAATATTCAAGGAAGTAGAAATTATGCTGGAGTATCAGATCATATAGTTGATATTTTAATAGAAAAAATAATTAAAGCAAAGAATAGGGAAAATCTCGTTACTGCTACAAAAACTTTAGATAGAATTTTATTAAATGGAAATTATGTTATACCACATTGGCATATTCAAAATTTTCGTGTAGCTTATTGGAATAAATTTAGCAAACCAAATAAATCTCCTAAATATGATTTAGGTTTGGATACCTGGTGGTTTGATAAAGATAAAGATAAACTTTTAGAAAACAAATAAAAATAATATAATTGTTTAGATATGTTATCTTACATAATCAGAAGACTTTTACTTATCGTTCCTACGCTTTTAGGCATTTTATTAATTAATTTCATAATAGTACAAGCTGCACCGGGGGGACCGGTAGAGCAAATGATATCTAAAATTAAAGGACATAATGTTGATTCAACCTCTAGAATCTCAGGGACAGATAAAGGGGAAGTATCTAATCAAACAGTTAATAATCAGTCAAATACATCTTTTGATACAAATAGCAAATATAAAGGATCACGAGGACTTGATCCTGAATTCATTGCAGAATTAGAAAAATATTATGGCTTTGATAAACCAGCAAGTGAAAGATTTTTTATAATGCTAAAAAACTATTTAAAATTTGATTTTGGTGAAAGTTATTTCAAAGGAAAAAAAGTAATTGATCTTATAATAGAAAAAATGCCTGTCTCAATTTCACTAGGTTTATGGACTACTTTAATAGTTTATTTAATATCAATACCTTTAGGCATTAAGAAAGCAATTAGAGATGGAACTGATTTCGATATTTGGACAAGCACAGCAATTATAATAGGATATGCTATTCCAGGTTTCTTATTTGCAATATTTTTAGTCGTTTTTCTAGCCGGAGGTAGTTTTTTAGATATTTTTCCATTAAGAGGTTTAGTTTCTTCTAATTGGGAATCATTAAATATAATAGAAAAAATTTTTGACTACCTATGGCATATAACATTACCTGTTTTATCACTTGTCATAGCTGGATTCGCAACATTAACAATGCTGACTAAAAATTCATTTATGGATGAAATAAGTAAATTATATGTTTCAACAGCAAAAGCAAAAGGATTGCCAGAAAAAAAAGTTTTATATGGTCATGTATTTAGAAATGCTATGTTAATAGTTATTGCAGGCTTTCCCGCTGCCTTCATATCAATTCTTTTTACTGGAAGTTTATTAATAGAAGTAATTTTCTCATTAGACGGATTAGGATTATTAGGATATGAAAGTGTCTTAAATAGAGATTATCCTGTAGTTTTTGGAACTCTTTATATATTTACTTTTTTTGGACTTCTTTTACATCTTATTACTGACCTTACTTATGTAATAATTGATCCACGAATAGATTTTGAGAATAGGAGTACTTAATGCTAGGTTTCAATATTTCTGAAATAAATTATAGAAGACTCAAAAATTTTAAAGCAAATAAAAGAGGTTATAAATCTTTTAAAATTTTCATATTCTTATTTTTTTTTACTCTTTTTGCTGAATTTATTTCTAATGATAAACCATTGTTAATCAAATATGATAATTCCTTTTACTTTCCTATTTTTAAAAATTATACAGAAAAAACTTTTGATGGTGATTTTGAAACTTATACTGATTACAAAGATTCATATATAAAAAAAAAAATCTAAAATAATGGTTGGATGATATGGCCATTAATTCCATATTCTCATGACACTATTAATTATTTAATACCCACACCTGCTCCATCTCCACCTGATAAGGAAAATTGGTTAGGAACTGATGATCAAGGTAGAGATGTTCTCTCAAGATTAATCTATGGTTTTAGAATAAGTGTTTTATTTGGGCTTTCTTTAACACTTTTTAGTTCAATAATTGGAATTGCTGCAGGTGCTGTTCAGGGATTTTTTGGTGGTATAATTGATCTGATATTTCAAAGAATAATTGAAATATGGTCTGGATTGCCAGTCTTATATATATTAATAATTTTAGCAAGTATAGTAGAGCCGACTATTTTTTGGTTATTAGGAATAATGTTATTATTTTCTTGGATGTCACTTGTTGGAGTAGTTAGGGCAGAATTTTTAAGAACAAGAAATTTTGAGTATGTCCATGCAGCTCGAGCTTTAGGATTAAATAATTTTACAATAATGAAAAGACATATTTTACCTAATGCAATGGTTGCAACTTTGACATTCTTACCATTTATATTAAATGGTTCTATAACAACGCTAACAAGTTTAGATTTTTTAGGTTTTGGGCTACCGCCTGGTTCGCCGAGTTTGGGAGAATTATTAGCACAAGGAAAGGCAAATCTTAATGCTCCATGGTTAGGAATAACGGTTTTTATAACTTTAGGTATTATGCTTAGTTTATTAATTTTTGTAGGTGAAGCTGTAAGGGATGCTTTTGATCCGAAAAAATATTTAGAAAAGAATTAAAATAAATGAATGATCTTTTAAAAATAAATAATTTGTCAGTATCTTTTAATGTTGATAATAAAATTATTAATGCTGTAAAAAATATTTCTTTAAATATTAAAAAAGGTGAGGCTTTAGGTATTGTTGGAGAATCAGGATCAGGGAAATCTGTTACAGCTCTTTCAATCTTAAAATTATTACCGTATCCAAAAGCATTTCACCCTTCTGGTAAAATTTTTTATGATGATAAAAATATTCTGAAATCTAATGAAAAAGAATTACAAAAAATTAGAGGCAATAATATATCTATGATTTTCCAAGAGCCTATGACAAGCTTAAATCCCTTACATACGATTAAAAAACAAATTACAGAAGTACTTTTTCTTCATAAAAAATTATCTAAAAAGAAAGCAGAAAATAAAACTATAGAGCTATTGAATTTAGTAGGATTTTCAGACGGTAAAAATAGATTGGATGATTATCCCCATCAATTATCAGGTGGCCAGAAACAAAGAGTTATGATAGCAATGGCACTCGCCAATGAGCCTGATTTATTAATTGCAGATGAACCTACAACTGCTTTAGATGTTACAATTCAGGCACAAATTTTAAACTTGTTAAAAGATCTGCAAACTAAATTAAAAATGAGTTTGATAATAATTACTCACGATTTAACTATAGTTAAAAATATTACTGATAGAGTAATTGTTATGACTGATGGAAAAATTGTTGAATCGGGGAAAACAAAATTAATTTTTTCTAAACCTAAACATACTTACACAAAAAAACTTTTATCTTCTGATCCAAAAGGAACACCTGTTAAAATAAAAAAAAAAGTACCTCTACTATCAACTAAAAATTTAAAAGTATGGTATCCAATCAAAAAAGGTTTTTTAAGAAATGTATCTGGTTTTATAAAAGCTGTTGATAAAATTAATATAAATGTTTTTGAAGGACAAACATTAGGAATAGTTGGTGAATCTGGTTCTGGGAAAACAACACTTGGTATGGCTATTCTCAGATTAATAAAAAGTAATGGAGAAATTAATTTTTTTAAAAAAAAAAAAATTTTAAATATTAATAATTTTAACTTTAAAAAAATGAGGCCTTTAAGAAGCGATATACAAATTGTTTTTCAAGACCCATTTGGAAGTTTATCTCCAAGATTAAGTATAAAAGAAATTATAGGAGAAGGATTAGAAATTCACAAAAAAGATTTAGATAAGAAAGATAAAGAAAATTTAATTTTAGATACTTTAAAAAAAGTTGAACTTAATACAAATATTTTAAATCGATATCCTCATGAATTTAGCGGAGGTCAAAGACAGCGTATTGCAATAGCAAGAGCTATTGTTCTAAAACCTCGTTTTCTTATATTAGACGAACCTACTTCAGCATTAGATTTATCTGTCCAATCTCAAATAATTAATCTTTTAAAAAAATTACAAAAAGAAAATAACTTAGGTTATATTTTCATTTCCCATGATCTTAGAGTTGTTAAATCATTAGCACATGAATTAATTGTTCTTAAAAATGGAAAAATAGTCGAAAGTGGAAATAGTAATAAAATATTTAGAAAACCAAAGCAAAAATATACTAAACAATTAATTTCCGCAGCTTTTGAAATAAAATCATTAAATTAAAATATCTGATTTTTATAAATTTTTTACTGAAAATTTAAGAATAAAATATCCCATAATTGCTGAAAAGAATGAACCTATTAAAACTCCTAATTTCATTCCAGAAATATATGTGTCAGATAAAAAAGCTAAATTTCCTATGAATAAGCTCATTGTAAAACCAACACCGGTTAAAATTGCAATTCCATACATTTGCATCCAATTAGCTCCTGATGGTAACCTTGCGTAACCCATTTTTATTAAAACTAATGTTGTTAAAAAAACACCAATTTGTTTTCCAAAAAAAAGGCCTGTAATAATTCCTAAAGGAATTGGATTTAGTAGTGTGTTTACAGATACATCACCTAAATAAACCCCGGCATTTGCTAAAGCAAATAACGGCATAATTAAATATGAAACCCAAGGATGAAGTTTATGTTCTAAAAATAATAGTAGAGATTTTCCTTTATTTCTTTTTTTATGAGGTATAAATGCTGCTAATAAAACACCAGCAATAGTTGCATGGATTCCTGTATCTTGAATAAAAATCCATAAAAAAAATCCAAGAACAATATATACCCATAAAAATTGAATATTTTTTTTATTACAAAAATAAAGAGAAAGTAAAATTATAAAAACTATAAAAAGTGAAAACAAATCAATGATTGAAATATAAAATACAGCAATAATTATAATTGCTCCTAAATCATCAATAATTGCTAAAGCAGTTAGAAAAATTTTTAATGATATTGGAACTTTTTTTCCTAAAAGACTTAAAATTCCTAATGAAAAGGCAATATCGGTTGCTGATGGAATTGCCCAACCTTTAATCGTATTTGGATCATTAATATTAAAAAATAAATAAAAAGCTGCAGGCACCGCCATTCCTCCAACTGCAGCAATAATAGGTAAAATTGCTTGCGATGGCATTGAAAGTTCGCCTTCTTGAAATTCTCTTTTTATTTCTAAACCAACTACAAAAAAAAATATAACCATTAACCCATCATTAATCCAATGTTGAATAGATTTATAAAATAAAGACGAGTCACTCCCAAAATTTAATTTTAAATGAAGAATATAATCAAAAGTTTCAGCCATATTAGAATTACTTAAAAATAATGCTAATAATCCAGAAAAAAGAAGCAGTACGCCACTTGAAGATTCTAATTTTAAAAAATTTTTGATTACGTTATTTAAGGCCATTTAGTTATCTTATAAATTATATATTAAATTATAAAATTTTAAAAAAAAACAAAAAAAATATCTGCTAAAAAGTATTGCAATAACTTAAATTACTGATAAGAATAATTACTTATTAATTTATTAACTTTTACTATTGAGAAACGACTATAAATGAGTTCAAAAACTGGCAAAGTCAAATGGTTTAATCCTAAAAAAGGATACGGCTTTATAGACCAAGACGATGATGACAAAGACATGTTTTTACATATTACAGCGTTACAAAAAGCTAACATCTCAGTACTTAACGAAGGCGATAAGATTTCTTACGACGTTGAGGATGAAAATGGTAGACAAAGTGCTGTTAATATAAAACAAGTATAAGTTCTTCATATAAAATTCCCATTATATTCTCGAGCGCATACTAGAATATAGTACAGGTACGTTTAAAATATTTTTGTAATGAGAAATCGGAAAAAAAAAATTGCAATTATAGGCGCCGGTATATCAGGATTATATTTAGCGTGGAAAATATCAAAAGATTTTGATGTTACTGTTTACGAAAAAAATAATTATTATGGTGGACATAGTAATACAAGAGAAATAAATTCAAAAAAAAAAATACCAGTAGACACAGGTTTTATTGTTTTTAATAAAAAAAATTAACCAAACTTTACAAATTTTTTAAAAAATCTTAAAATTCCAATAAAAAAAAGTAATATGTCATTGGCTATCGATTTACAAAATAAAAATTTTTATTATTCTAGTAGTCTCAAAGGTATTTTTATTCAAAAAAAAAATCTTTTAAAATTAAATTTTTGGTTGATGTTAATAGAAATTATTATTTTTTATAAATTTATATCAAAAAAAATAAATAAAAATAATCCTTTAACATTGGAAGAATTTTTAAATGAAAAAAATTATTCAAATAATTTTAAAAACAATCATATTTACCCAATGGCTTCTGCTATTTGGTCTACAAAAAAAAATATGATAAATAAAATGCCTATTTACTCATTTATAAAATTTTTTATAAATCATGGTTTGTTTAAATTTTTTAATAGACCTACTTGGTATACAATAAATGGTGGAAGCAAATGTTATATAAAAAAAGTTTTAAAAAAAACTCCAGCAAAATTTAGAAAAAATTCTAAAGTTAATAAATTAAAAATAAAAAATAAAAAAATTTTAGTTTGTACTGACAAAGATAAAATAAGTTATGATAATGTTGTATGTGCCTGTCATGCAAATGAAGCTTCAGATATAATAAATAAAATCCATCCAGAAGCTTCAAATTTGTTAAAAAAATTTAAATATACAAAAAATAAAATATATTTACATGCTGATGAGAAATTTATGCCACTCAACAAAAATATATGGTCAAGTTGGAATTATTTATCAATTTTAAAAAAAAAAAAAAATTATAATTTTTTTAACTATTGTATGAAAAAATAAAAAAGTATTGAAAAAAATAAACCATTTTT
>CAYOOR010000080.1:0-3077 GCA_964405695.1 uncultured Alphaproteobacteria bacterium | reverse complement strand
ATTTCCACCTGAAAAATTTAATCAAGTTTTTAATAAAATGAAAAAACATGATAAAGAACTTTTTGTTTTCGATGGATGGGCCGGTGCAGATGACGGTACTAGATTACCAGTTAGAATGATAACGGATCATGCTTGGCAAAGTTTATTTGTAAAAACTATGTTTATTGAACCAACTCAAGAAGAATTAGAATTACACGAACCAAAATTTACTGTTTTCAATATTAATGATTTTGAAGCAAGACCAGAACTAGATGGAACTAGAACTTCAACATTTATACTTTTAAATTTTACAAAAAGTTTAGCGATTATTGGTGGAACTAGATATGGAGGAGAAAATAAAAAAACTATATTTGGAGTTTTAAATTTTATTTTACCTGGAAAAGATATAATGCCGATGCATTGCTCAGCTAATTTAGGACTTAATGGAGATACAGCTTTATTTTTTGGTCTATCAGGAACAGGAAAAACTACTTTATCAGCAGATCCAAAAAGAATGTTAATTGGATATGATGAACATGGTTGGTCTGATGATGGAATATTTAATTTTGAAGGCGGATGTTATGCAAAAACAATTAATCTAAGTAGAATAGCAGAGCCACAGATTTGGGATGCTATAAGAGATGGGGCTGTTGGGGAAAACGGAGGCTTAAATCCAAAAACTATGAATCCTGATTATGATGATGATTCATTAACTGAAAACACACGAGTAGTTTACCCGCTAGATTATATTCCAGGAGCAGTAATTCCAAGTGTTGCTGGACATCCAAAATCAATTATATTTTTAACCGCAGATGCTTTTGGAGTTTTACCACCAATTTCAAAACTTACTACTGATGGCGCCATGTATCATTTTATGGCTGGATATACAAGTAAACTTGCTGGTACTGAAAGAGGAATTATAGAGCCACAACCTACTTTTTCTCATTGTTTCGGATCAGTTTTTATGCCTAGACCTGCTGAAGTTTATGCAAAAATGTTAGGTGAAAGAATTGTAAAACATAATACAAATGTATATTTAGTTAATACAGGCTGGTCGGGTGGTCCTTACGGAGTTGGTAAAAGATTCCAAATACAATATACAAGAAAAATGATAACAGCAGTTTTAAATGGAAGCCTTGAAAAAGTTGATTATGAAAAAAATAAACTTTTTAATTTAGATGTGCCAAAAACATGCCCAGGTGTGCCATCAAAAGTATTAGACCCTAAAAAAACTTGGAAAAATAAAAAAGCGTACGATAAAGCTGCAAAAGGTCTAGCTAAAATGTTTGCAGATAATTTCAAAACAAAATATAAAAAAGCTTCTCCAAATATTAAAAAAGCTGGTCCAAAAGGCTAGAAAATTTAATTTTCCCAAATTTTTTCCAAATTATAGAATTCTCGTGTTTCAGGTTTAAATAAATTAATAATAATTGAATCCGCATCTATTAGTATCCATTCACTATTTTCTAATCCTTCAATAGATAAGTTTAGATTTAACTCTTTTTTTATTTTTTCTATTATTTTCTTTGCCATACTTACGATATGTCTATTGGATGAACCAGAACCTATTATAATGTAATCAGCAAAAGCCATTTTTTTTTTAATATTTATTATTTTTAAATCGATAATTTTGTCATCTTTTAATGATTTTTTAATAATTTTTAATAGCTTTAAATCAAATGTATGATTCAAATTTTTTTTATTTTTCATTTTTTCTTAAAATACTAGATTTTTTATAATTTTTTTTCCCTTGAAAATATATCCATGCAGGACTTTTTAATAATGGTAATTTTTTTCCAAATTTTTCTAAATATTTAAATTTTTTAAATTTTTGAGCTGTTTTACTTGAAAGTGAAAGATTTTTATAATTTGGTCTGTCGAATACAGCAATGGGTAATAGTTTAAATATATCTACCCATTTATACCATGTGTGAAAATTATATAGATTATCTGCTCCAATTATAAAAACAAAATTTTTAATTTGGTTACTTTGTATTAATTTTTTTAAATTATTAATAATATATTTATCGTCACAAAAATTTAAATTATCAAGGATTTTAATATTACAGTTTTTTGAAATTAATTTTGCATCATCAGTTCTTTGTCTAAAATTTTTTTTATTAATAAATTTTTTTTGTGGGTGTTCTTTGGCAATTATCCACCAAACTTCATTTAATCCAATTTTTTTCCTTGCTTCCTCTGAAATTTGAATATGGCCTTCATGAGGAGGATAAAATGAACCTCCTAACAGTCCAATATTTATTTTTTTTTTTAAGGTCTTAATTGTCCTTTTCCTTTTACTACATATTTAAATGTTGTTAATTGATCAGCTCCAACAGGCCCTCTTGCATGAAGTTTTCCTGTTGATATGCCGATTTCTGCTCCCATTCCAAATTCTCCACCATCTGCAAATTGTGTAGATGTGTTATGCATTACAATTGAGCTATTAACACTATTAAGAAATAATTCCGCATTTCTTTTATTTGAAGTAATTATTGCATCGGTATGGTTGGACCCATGTTGGTTTATATGTTCTATTGCTTCTTTAACATCTTTAACCATCTTGATTGATATAACTGGAGCTAAATATTCAGTGTCCCAGTCTTTAAGTGTTGCTATTTTAGATTCTGAAATTTTTGGTTGAATGGTTTTATGCAAAAATTTATCTACTCTTATTTCGCAACCTGCGCTTACTAAATTAAAAAGAATAGGAAAAATATACTCAATATTAATCTTTTTATTTATTAAAAGAGTTTCAGTCGCACCGCATATACCAGTTCTTCTCATTTTTGCATTAAAAACGACATTTTTTACCATTGATATATTAGGTATATTATCAACATATGTATGACATATTCCGTCAAGATGTTTTAAAACAGGAATTTTACTTATTTTTGAAATTGCTTTTATGAGTGATTTCCCACCTCTTGGAACAACAACATCTATATGTTCATCCATTTTCAATAAATCTGAAACAGCTTTTCTATTTGATGTTGCTAATAATTCAACACAGTTTGTTGGTAATTTATATTTTTTTAAACTTGTATGTAAACAACTAAGCAAGGCTTTAGAGGAATTTAAACTTTCAGAACCACATT
>CAYOOR010000079.1:0-20874 GCA_964405695.1 uncultured Alphaproteobacteria bacterium | reverse complement strand
ATAAAAATAAAAAAATAAACTTTTTTGTTTGTTCAGTTTGTACAGGAGGAACATTATCTTTTTTTAGTAATTATTTAAATAAAAAAAATAAAAATATTAAAATTGGATTGGTAGATCCAATGGGATCAGCATTATTTAATTTTTATTCCAATGGAAAGCTTGAAAGTAATGGAAGTTCAATTACAGAAGGTATAGGGCAAAGTCGAATTACAGAAAATTTGAAAAAAGCTATAATTGATTATAGTTTTCAAGCAAATGATAAAGATGCTCTTACTATTATTTTTAATTTATTAAAAGAAGAAGGATTGATAATGGGAGGATCTACAGGTATTAATATTATGGGAGCAATACAATTAGCAAAAAAATTAAAACCAGGATCAAATATTGTTACAATATTATGTGATTATGGAACAAGATACTTTAGTAAAATTTATAATAAAAAGTTTTTAAAGAGTAAAAAATTACCTGTTCCTAATTGGATAAAATGAAAAAATTAGTTGAAATAGATTGGTTAAAAAAAAATCTAAGAAAAAAAGAAATAAAAATAATAGACGCAACTTGGCATATGCCTTCAAGTGAATTAAATGCCTTTGAGATTTTTAAAGAGAAACATATTCCAAATTCGTTATTTATAGATTTAGAAGAAATCTCAGATCCTAACTCTAATTTACCTCATATGATGCCAAATGAAGAGCATTTTTCAAAAAAAATTTCATCACTGGGAATTAAAAACTCAGATTATTTAATTATTTATGATATGTATGGAATGTTCTCAGCTGCAAGAATTTGGTTTATGTTTAAAGTATTTGGACATAAAAAAATAAGTATATTAAATGGTGGCTTTCCAGCATGGATTGAGTCAAATAACGAAATATCAAATCAAGTAGAAAAAATTAATAAAACAATTTATAAAGCATCTTTAGATAAATCATTACTGGTTGATTATAAAGATATTTTAAAGAATATTACAAATAATAAATATCAAGTAATAGATGCAAGATCACCTGAACGATTTTCAGGTACTAATGAAGAGCCAAGACCAGATATAAAATCTGGCCATATACCAAAAAGTAAAAATTTATTTTTTAATGATTTAATTGATCAAAATACAAAAAAATTTATTGAAAAAAAAGAAATCGAGAATTTACTTAAAAAATCTGATATTGATAAAAATAAAGATATAATTTGTACTTGCGGATCTGGTGTTACTGCTTGTATTTTAAAATTTGCAATTGAAATAATTAATGAAAAAAAAAATATTAAAATATATGATGGTTCCTGGTCCGAATGGGGATCAATAAAGGACAGTCCTTGTGAAAAAAATTAAAAAAGATACAAAACTTATAGAATTAGGAAGAAAATCTTTTGAAAATTTTGGTATAGTTAATCCACCTATATACAGAACCTCAACAGTTTTATTTAAAAATACAAAGGACTTAGGAAAAGCAATCAAAAATAGATTTAATCAAACTTATTATGGCAGATATGGAACACCAACAACATTTGCTTTAGAAAATGCAATATCTGGTATAGAAAAGGGTTATAGAACAGTTGCAACTTCATCAGGAATGTCAGCAATATCAATTTCTTTATTATCTTTTTTATCTAAAAATGATCACTGTCTTATTTCTGATTGTAGTTATTATCCAACAAAAAAATTTGCCAATGAAATTCTTTCTAAGTTTGGAGTTAAATTTGATTTTTATGATCCAAAAAATTTAGAAACTTTAAAAAAAAAAATTAATAAAAAAACAAAAATAATTTTTATGGAATCGCCATCTTCTTTAACATTTGAAATAGAAGATATATCTGAAGTTGTAAAAATAGCAAAAAAGAAAAAAATCATAACCATGATTGATAATAGTTGGGCGACACCTTTATATTTTTCACCTATAAAAATAGGAATAGATATATCAATTTTAGCAGCAACTAAATATATAAGTGGGCACGCTGATGTTATGTTAGGACTCGTTACCGTTAAAAATGAAAATTTATATATTAAAATTAAAAATACTGCAGTTAGTTTAGGAGATTGTCCGGGTCCTGAAGAGTGCTATCTGAGTTTACGTGGTTTAAGAACTTTATCTGTAAGATTAGAAAAACATAGATTAAATGGGTTAAAAATTGCGAGATTATTAGATAATAATGATAAAATAATAAAAGTATTTCATCCGGCATTACCAAAAAATGAAAATTACGAATTTTGGAATAAATATTTTTCAGTGTCAACAGGATTGTTTTCTTTTATTTTAAAAGAAAAATCAAAAACAAAAATTTATAAAATGATCAATAATCTAAAATTATTTAAACTAGGCTTTAGCTGGGGAGGTTATGAAAGTTTAATACTACCAGTATTTCCAAAAACTGAGCGAAAAATATCTAAATTAAAAGAAAAAGGTATATTATTAAGATTACATGTTGGCCTTGAAGATGTTAATGATTTAATAGAAGATCTTTATTCCGCTTTTAAATTATAAATGGTGCGCCCTAGAGGATTCGAACCTCTGACCCTCGGTTTAGAAAACCGATGCTCTATCCAGCTGATCTAAGGGAGCTCTAATATTAAAAAAAAATTATTTTAGTCTATTATATTTAAAATTATCAGAATAACTTTTAATTTTAAATTTTTTTTCTTTTTCTTTAATAACATTATAATCTAATTTATTTTTTTTAACATAATCTATAGCTTGTTCTAAAGTATCAAATTTCAACTGAACTTGTTTATGTGTATTATCAGATTTTTGCCAACCCATTAATGGTTCCAATCCTAAATTATTTTCTTTTGGAAATTCAACAATCCAATGTTTAAACTTTGAAACTCCAGATTGAGTTGGTGTATTTGATGGTTTATAAATTTTAACTTTCATAATAATGGTCGGGGCGAGAGGATTTGAACCTCCGACATCTTGCTCCCAAAGCAAGCGCGCTACCAGACTGCGCTACGCCCCGTATGATAATTAAAATAAGATGATCGAGAGTAAATATCAACAATAAAAGAAAACTATTTCATTAAATTTAATCTTTTATAAATTGAAAATAAATAAATAAATAAAAAAAAAGATATATAAAATTCAATAATCTCACTAGTTCTAAAAATTAAAACTCCAGGTAAAAACTTACAACTTAAATCAAATCCAGGTTTACCAAAACAAAGTACTTTATAAGAATTATCTAATAAATAAAATAAAAGGCAAATTAATGATGTCGGGAAACAGTGAAATGTTGGGTATAACCATGTTTTAAAATTATTTTTTTTAAATCCTCTATTTATAAAAGGAAGATATAATCCGCCAAATATTACAAAGAAAGTTAATAAAAATCTAGGTTTTTGATCAAGCCAACTACTTATATTATGAAAATTCGTTTCTGATGTATCACCAATATATTGATCATTATATTTATTAAAGAAATCATTAGAATCCCATAAAAACCATTGCTGCCCCCAATTAATTTCTTCACCTGCAAAATAAATTAAACCTAATAAAAATAATACAAAAAAATAAAATAATTTTTTAATTATTATTTTTTTTTGAATCAATAATTTAACGTTAAAAATAACAGCTATAAATAAAACAAAAAAAGTACCATTTTCAATAATTCCTTTTTCACTTTGAAAGTATTTAACAAATAAATTAATATTTATTAATTTTATTGAAAATAAAACTAATAAAAAAAGGATTGGTAAAAAAAACCAAAAAAAAGAATTTAAATTGTCATTATTATTTTTATTTATAAATTGAAACATATTTAATTATAAATATTATAAATATTTCATAGAAATATAAATGTATAAAAAAAAAAAAATTTATGTTGCTCCTATGATGCAATATACAGATAAACATGATAGATATTTTTTAAGATTAATATCTAAAAATGTAATTTTATTTACTGAAATGATACCTACTAATACTATTATTCACGGTGATAAAGATAGATATCTGCAATATAATAAAAATGAGCATCCAATTATTCTACAATTAGGTGGTAGTGATGCCGATGATATGGCTTTATGTGCTGAAATAGCAGAAAAAGAATATAAATATGATGGTATAAATATTAATGTCGGTTGCCCTAGTAGAAAAGTTGTAAATGGTATGTTTGGTGCGAGCTTAATGAACAAACCAGATTTAGTATCAAAATGCATTAAAAAAATTAAAAAAAAAACAAATTTACCAGTTTCAATAAAATGCAGAATTGGTTTAGGCAAAATACAAAATTATAATTTTTTAAAAAATTTTATTAGAATTATATCAAAAAGTGGTTGTAAACTTTTTTTTATTCACGCTAGAAATGCTATTTTAGATGGTTTAAATCCAAAAAAAAATAGATCAGTACCTCCTCTTAATTACTCTTATGTATATAAATTAAAAAAAGATTTTCCTAATCTGGAAATAGTACTAAATGGTGGCATTGATAATATTAATTCGATAAAAGAACATTTAAAAATATTTGATGGTGTTATGATTGGAAGAGAAATTTATAAAAATCCTTTTTTTTTAAAAGAAATAGAAAATGAAATATTTGAAAATAAAACTCAAACAACTAGAAAAAAAATTTTAGAAAAATTAGTGCCATATATAGAAAATGAAATAAAAACAAAAAATGCTTCTATTCAATGTATAACAAGACATACTTTTGGTTTATTTACCGGTATAAAAGGATCAAAAAAATGGAAACAATATTTAAATAAAATAAAATTTATGAAAGGTAATATCAAAAGCATAATTTTAAATGGTATTGAAAATATAAATGAATAAAGAATATAATATAATTGTTTATACATCAAACAATTGTACTTTTTGTAATTCAGCAAAAAATTTGTTAGAAAGAAAAAAACTAAAATATAAAGAAGTTAATGTTTCATTAAATAATTCATTAAAAGAAAAAATGATTAAAGAAACTAATGGATTAATGACAGTTCCTCAAATATTTATTAATAAAAAACATATTGGTGGGTTTGATGAATTAAATAATTTGGAAAAATTAAATAAGTTAGATGACCTTATCAAAAAATAATTATTTCCAATTATTAAAAAATTTTATCATAAAAAATGGTAAAGAAATTACCATTCTTTTTCTAATTATTGCTATTTATAATAATTTATCTCATTTTATTAGAAAAAATATACTAAGTGATAGAATTGATTTTTGGGATTTTCATGTTTACTGGTGTTCAGCAAATAAATTTATTAATGGCATAAATCCATATGGTGGTGAAACTATTAAAGATTGTTTAACACAATTTAATTTTGATTTATATTTTTCATATCCACCAATTGTACTTAGGTCTATAAGTTTTCTAGGAAATTTAAATTTTATTTATGCAAAAATTATTTGGATTTTAATAATTATTTTTTCTTTTTATTTAATTATTTTTTTTCTTAAGAAAATATATTCATTCAAATATTTGTTTTTTACTTTATTACTTTTATTTACTGGTGGGGGACTTATTTGGGGATCATTGCTAGCCGGAAATATTTCAACAATATTATATGCTATACTATCAATTGGAATTTATTTTTTAATTAAAAAAAAGAATGATTTTTATTATTTATCAGTATTACTAGTTTCATAGGTAAAGTTTCCTTTCTTTATTTTCTTTTTTATGCCTTTTTTTTTAAAAGATTTTAAAGAATATAAAAAAATTTTGTTTTATTTTTCTTTAACAATATTTATATATTTAATTCAATTCTATTTTGATAAACAACTTTTTTTAAGTTATATAAATTCAACATTATCATATAAGGGAGAAGATTTTCTTAAAATACATGGAACTGGAATTGGTATACATGGAATTATTGATTTATACCAAGATATAATTTATCAAAAAACAAAATTAATTTTTTTTAAACCTTCAGGTATCTATTCATTTCTATTACATAATATAATATCTTTTATCTTTTTTATATCAGCATTTTTTTTATTTAACAAAAAAAACCCAAATTTAAGACAAAAAAAATTTTTAATTTCATTTTTTATTGCTATTTTTTTATGCTGCTTTCCAAGAGTTTCATCATACGATTTCTTTTTACTAATATCATCTTTTGTATATGTAGTAAATTTTTCAAGAATAAGATTAATTAATAAGAATTGGGAATTTGTAATAACAATATTAACAATATCAATATTGGCTGTATATGACACAAGATATCCAGCATTTGTAATTTCAACTTTTTTATTTTTGTGTTTCTACCATCAGATAAAAGGTAATGATCCGTTTTATTTAAAAAAATAATTAATTAAAAAATTTAATTCTCAATATTACTAGTAATGCTTTAAAACCATCAAGCCAGGAGATTTTCTTACCTTCTTTAAACGTTCTTCCCTTATAAAAAATATCAAGTTGAGTTATCTTCCATCTTTTTTGTTTTAAAATTTTTGAAGTAAACTCAAAATCAAACATAAAATCATTTGAAATTAATTTTATGTCTTTAATAACTTCTTTCTTAAACATTTTATAGCAAACTGCTACATCAAATAATTTTTTATTAAAAATAAAACTAACAAAAGAAGAGAGAAAAAAATTACCAATTGCATAAATTAAATAATGATATTTATTTTTTTTTAAAGAAAATCTATTACCATAAACTACATCAAAATTTTCTATTTCAATTTTTCCAATCATTTTATTAAAATCAATAGGATCATATTCCAGATCAGCATCTTGAATAACAATTACTTGACCTCGGCATTTTTTTAATCCTATTTTCACAGCTGATCCCTTACCTTCGTTTTTTTTTTTTAAAATTATTTCTAAATTTTTAATTTCCTTATTTTTTTTAATAAAATTATTTTTTTTTTTTTTTATTTTTTCCAACCATTCCTTTGTTCCATCATTTGAACAGTCATCAATTATTATTATTTCTTTATTTATATTTCTAGTACGTTCAATTATTTTTTTTAAAATTTTAGGTAATAAATTTATTTCGTTATATACAGGAATTATTATTGATAATTTCATCATTCAACTTTTTATTAATGAGGCAATGATCTTCGAGCTTTAAAATATTTTTTTATCCAGTTTGGATTTAAATAACATTTTGTATAAGCTTCATTTTTTAACTTTTCTATATCTTTAAATGATAAATTCGTATGTTTAAAAATTAGATTGTACATAGTAAATTCTTCATAGTTTTTAGCTAAAATTTTGTCTTTATAGCCCTCAAATGCAGGAGTTCCAGGATAAGGAGTAAAAACAGTAAATTGTGTAATAATAGAATTTATATGTTTTGCATATTTAATTGTTTCTTTACACGATTCAATTGTATCTTTGGGATAACCTAAAATAAACATTGTTGTAACATGTATTCCAAGAGATTCTATTTCTCTAATTTTTTTTAATGTTACATCTTCATCTATTGAAAATCTATTTGCATCTTTTTTAACATTTGAAACTGCAGATTCAACTCCTACTTTAACCATTATCATTCCCGCTTCCTTCAATTTTTTAACTAGATCAATATCCAAATTATTTAAATGAGTTTCAATAATAAATTGAAAATTTTCATTAGAATTAATTAAAACGTCACATAATTCTAAAGTATGTTTTTTATTTATTGAAAAAACAGGATCACGAAATATAAAAAAATTGACTCCTAGTTTAGATTTCCAATGTTTCATTTCATTCAAAATTAATTTTGGATCCCTTTGTCTCACCTTGATACCTTGTTGTAAAGGATATGTACAATAAAATCTACATGAATATGGGCATCCTCTTGTAGCAAGCAATGGTATCATTTTCTGTTTTAAACTTAATAACGAAAACATTGATGGATATTGTTCAAAAATAATATCCCATGCTGGCAAAGGTAAATCATCTAAACTTACAATATTATTAATTTCAACAATTCCACTTATTTTTTTTAATTCTTTATCATTTAATTTTGTATTATAAAAAAACATTTCAGGCTCTCCTTTAATTACTACTGCACCTGATTTGATATAAATATTTGGATTTGATGTCGCAAATGGTCCTGTTACTAAAACTTTTTTTTTTAAATTAGAAAGTTTTTTAATTACATTAATTTCAGTTTCTGAACAAACAATAGACGATGGCATAATAAAACAATCAATATCATCAATGTTTTTATAAGGAATTTCCCTGGAATAATTAACATCATGTCCCAATGAACGCAATATTCCTGCACAATGGACAGATGATAATGGAGGCCAATCTATATTTTTCTTTACAAACCAATTTATTGCTTTTGAAATTAAATTAGTCCCATATTTATTACTTGATCCATAGCCACCATTATTATCTTTAGAAATTCTAAAAGGTCTCTTGGGATAAACATCTAAAATTAAAAATTTCATAACAAATAATTTGTTGACCCCTACGGGACTCGAACCCGTGGTTCAAGAATGAAAATCTTGAGTCCTAACCGCTAGACGAAGGGGTCAAAAATTCTAAAAATAGTTTTTTTTTATTCTATTTTATAAAATATATCAACTATATAATAACTTTTTCTAAAACTCCATCCTCAATAATAGCTTCAAAATAAACCTTATTTCTCCAATATGTTTTATTTATAAAACCAATAAAAGAAAAAAGATTTTTTTTATGATTACTTAAAATAGTTTTACCTAATAAATTATCATTTGCATTAAAAAGTATTGCTTTGATAGATTTAGATGAATTATCAGATATAAAAAATGACAAATGTTTCTTTGGGTTACCTATTAAAGTTGGTTTTATAATTTTTATATTATTAAATAAAAATTTAGGTTTTGGATTGCCTTCACCAAAAGGAGCTATGGATTTAATTGAATTATAAAGGTCATCATTAATTGAATTTAATGACAGAACTTCATCAAACTTTAATACTTTATCCTCGTTTTTTTTTCTCATAATTCTTAAAACATAATTACTACAAAATTTATCAAATTCTTCTATTTTACTTTTTTCTAAAGTTAACCCAGCAGCCATACTGTGCCCACCACCTTTTATAAGAATATTCTTTTTTTTTGCTTGAATAATTAAATTGCCAATATCAACTCCTAGAATTGATCTACCTGAACCTTTGTAATTTAAATTATTATCTTTGGTTAGAACTATTACTGGTTTTTGAAATTTTTCTTTTATTCTACTTGCCACAATACCTAAAACACCCTCATGCCAAATATCACTGTAAACTAATATAAAGTTTTTTTTTTCTATATTATTAGAATTAATCTGATCTATAGCTTCAGTAAAAACTTTTTCTTCAATTAACTTTCTTTGATAATTAAGTGTATTTAATTGCTTAGCAATTATTTCAGCTTCTTCTTCATCTTTAATACTTAAAAGTTCTTCTCCAATAGAAGATTTACCTACTCTACCTCCAGCATTTAATCTTGGACCAAAAAAAAATCCTAAATCCTGCTCATCAGGTTTTTTTTCTAACTGACTTTCATCAGATAAAATTTTTAATCCTAAATTTTTTCTCTTAGAAAGAATTTTTAATCCTTCAAAAACAAATGCTCTATTAAGATTAATCAAAGGAACAACATCGCAAACAGTCGCAAGTGCAACAAGATCTAAATAATCTTTAATGTTAACTTTTTTATCAGCTCTAAAAGAATCTAACTTAATAATATTATTTAAATAATTTAAAAAAATATAAACTAATCCTGCAGAACAAAGAAATCCATAACCTGAAGTATCTAAAGTACTATTAGGATTAACTAATGAATAAAATTCATTTGATTCTTCATCAGGTTTATGGTGATCGATAATTATTACATCTATATTTAAACTTTTTGCATATTTTATTGTTTTATGTGAATTAGTTCCACAATCAACCATTATTAATAAATTAATTTTTTTTGATTTTATAATATCTATTGCTTTTTTATTTGGACCATAACCTTCTTTAATTCTATCTGGAATATAAGAAAAAACATCTAAATCATAAAATTTTAAATAATTTTTTAACAACACAACAGATGTTAAACCATCAACATCATAATCTCCTAAAATTGCAATTTTTTCTTTTTTTTTTAAAGCATGATACACTTTACTAACTGCTTTTTTCATATCATTAAATATAATAGGATCTGGAAGAAATTTTTCTAAAGATGGATTAAGAAATTTTTCAACATTATCAATTTCTAAACATCTTGATGAAATTAAATTAGATGACATTAATGAAAAGGAATATTTTTGGGAAATATTTAAAGAAAGCCTTTTGTCTATACTTTTTTTTAACCATAAATTTCCTAAAAGTGATTTTTCAGGATATAAAAAATTCTTTTTTGTATTAGATTCTAAATTCACTTTTTATAAATTCAATTTTTTTTGATTTTGTTGTAATTATTAATGAATGTGTACTAAATTTTTTATTATTTTTCTTAATTCCATTTAATAAATATCCATCGGTTACTCCTGTTGCTATAAAAATAGAATCTTTTTTAATCAAATCTTTGATTAAGTATTTTTTTTTTAAATTTTTAATTCCCATTTTTTTTGCTCTTTTCTTTTGAAAAATATTTTTGAAAACTAATCTGCATTGCATCTGACCATTAAGACATTTTAAAGCAGATGCAGCTAATACTCCTTCGGGCGCTCCTCCGATACCAGCATAAATATCAATATTAAATTTATTAATTCCAGTTGAAATAGCACCAAAAATATCGCCATCTGGTATTAAAAATTTTTTACATTTTAATTTTTTAATTGCTTTAAAGATATATTCGTGTCTTGGTCTGTTTAAAACACAAACAACAAGATCAGAGACTTTTTTTTTTTTATGAAAAGCTAAATTTTTAAGTGTTTGTTCAAATGGTAAGTCTAAATCTATAAAATTTTTTGGTAAATTAGCTCCAACGGCAATTTTTTCCATATAAATATCTGGAGCATGTAAAATACTTTTATTATTACCCATTGCAATTACAGTAAAAGCATTTTTTTTATTATTTGCAGTAAGTTTGGTTCCTTCTAATGGATCTAATGCTATATCAAATTTATTATTATTTTTTTTTTCCCCCACTATCTCTCCAATATAAAGCATAGGAGCTTTGTCTCTTTCACCTTCTCCAATTACAATTTTCCCACAAAAATTTATTTTATTTAATTCACTTCTCATTGTTTCAACAGCTGCCTTATCAGCAGATTTTTCATCTTTTTTACCAATATAATCATAAACTGATATAGCAGCTAATTGAGTTACTTTTAGTATTTTAGGATTATAAGAAAATAAGTTTTTTACCACATAAAAATTCTACATAATTATTTTAGACATGTAAAACCTGTAAAATCAAACCTTGTTCTTTTGTGTAATTGCATTTATTAACTTTATTCATTACTAAATCAATAGATTTTGTTAAACAATTATGAGTCAAAATAACAACATTAAATATTTTCTTATTAATTTCTTCCTGAAATAAATTTTTAATAGATACATTATAATTTTTTAAAATTGTTGTTATAGCAGCTAAAGCTCCAGGTTTATTCAAAACTTTAACTTTAATAAAGAACATATTTTTCTTAATAAAGTTATTATAAATTTTTATTTTTTTTCTTTTTTTGTAAGTCACCCCATACATAGTTTCATACTCTTTTTTTTTAATATTCATTAAATCAGAAACTACTGACATTGCTGTAGCACTACCTCCTGCTCCTTCTCCTAAAAGTATAGTTTTATTTTGATTATTAGAATCAATTATAATGGCGTTAAGATTTTTATTAACAGTTGCTAATTCCTTTTTTTTTGAAATTAAAAAAGGAGAAACAGATAAACTTATTTTATTATTATGTAAATATGAAATACCAAGAAGTTTAATTGCATAACCTAATTTATCAGCAAAAAAAAGAACTTCTTTATTTATACTTTCAATTCCTTGATAAGTTAATTTAGAAAATTCAAATTTTGTATTAAAAGCTATAGTAGATAGAATTATAATTTTGTGTAATGTATCTAACCCATTTAAATCATTATTCGGCTGTTGTTCAGCGTAACCTAATTCTTGTGCTTTTTTTAAAGATGAAGAAAATTCTACATTTTCTTCTATCATATTTGTTAAAATAAAATTTGATGTACCATTTAATATACCTGTTATTTTATTAATTTTTATTCCAGAAAAACTATTTTTTAAAGTTGAAACTATAGGGATGCCTCCTGCGACTGATGCTTCGAAACCAATCTTTACACTATTATCTTCAGCTAATTTAGCTAAAGTTTCACCCTCTAAAGCAAGCAGTTCTTTATTTGCTGTAATTAAATTTTTATTATTTTTTAATGCTTCATAACATATTGTCTTTGCAATACCTAATCCACCTATTAATTCAATAACAGTATCAACTTTTTTTTCTTTTAACATTTTTATAGGATCATTAAACCATTTATATTTTTTTTTAACAAAGTTCCTTTTTTTTAATTTATTTTTTGCACAAATACCAATAATCTTAATTTTTAAATTAGATTTTAAAGAAAAAATATTAATATTTTTTTCTATTAATTTAATAGTTGACGTACCAACAGTTCCAAGCCCTGCAATAACAATATTATGAATATGAGGCATTGAGAAAGTTTAATATTGAATAAAAATTTCAGCTCTTCTATTTGCTGCTTCTAACCTTGGCATAATTTCAGTGTAAAGTGGTTCTTTATCTGACATTGCAACTAATTCAATTTTATCAGATTTCATACCAATATCTGAAAATTTAGACATTACTTTATTTGCTCTTTCAAGAGAAATATTAAAATTAACAATAGCATGTCTTGTCAAATCCATATCATAATTAGTTCTGCTACTTGCATGTCCAACTATTACAATTTTTTTTCCCTGATTTTGATTAAATAAGTTTGCTACTTTCTCTATTTTTTGTAAATCATCTTTAGTTAAATGGCTTGATCCATGATTAAAAGTAATTCTTGCAACTGGCAACCCTATATTTTTAACCTTTTCAAAAACTTTTTCTTCTAAAGACTCGGTCTTTTTCTCAATAATAATATTCTTTTTTAATTCAGGGACTTTTTTTTCTTCTTTGAAAACCATAGGTTTATCTAAACTATCTAAACCTTTAAGGCCTAGAATATTCTCAACATCTTGTGGTGTATAATATAAATCATTCTTTTTTATTTTTTTTTCAACTTTTTCTACATCTTCTGTAGTTTTAATGTTTTTTAGTTCACGAGCTAAATTACGAAGTTCTATTTCTTCTTCAGTTCTAATTGGTTTTTGATTTGAAGAGTTTTTTAAGTCTGGTTTAAAATTTTCAATTTCATTTAATTTTGAGTCTAAAACACTTCTAACAGAAAAATTTTTATTTTCTAAACTATAATCTTCTTTATCTGTTTCATTAATAACATTCAAGGATTGTTCTAAATTTGCAACTTTATCTTCAATAACAGGAATGCTTGGAGTTGGTTCAATTTGATCATTATTCTTTTCTAAAGAAGTTACAAGCTTTTCCTGTTCCTCAATAGTGATTGCTGGATCTGGTCTATTAGGAACATTAGCTAAATTTGGATAATCTAAATTATTTTCATATTCAATATCACCTTTTAAAGTGTTCTTCTCATCATTTTTAACAATTTCTTGATCTTTTTTTTCTTTATCATCTTTTATATAAACTCTTTCTGCTACTACTTCCTTATCTTCTTCTGCTACTACTTCCTTATCTTCATCTGATTTATTATTTTTATCAGATTTTGAAAAAAATTTATCATTAACTAATGAACAATTATTTAATAATAAAGCTGAAGATAATAATAATATTTTAAAAATTTGCATATAAGTTAGTTAATTATTTTTATCTAATTTTGCAAGATATTCTTGCCCTAATAGAAAATAATTATCTGCTGATTTTCTAAAAAATTCTATTTCATTCTTTTTTAATTTTCTCAAAAATTTTGCGGGTTTACCAGCCCAAAGTTCTCCTGAATTTATTATTTTTTTTTGTGTCAATAAAGATCCAGCTGCTAACATAGCATTTTCTTTTACTACAGCACCATCTAATATTGTAGATGACATACCAATTAATGAATTATCATCTATTTGACAATCATGTATGACACAATTATGTCCAATAGTAACATTTGATCCTATTTTTGTTCCATATCCATTGGTTGTACAATGAACCATTGTTAAATCTTGGATATTTGTATTCATCCCTATTCTAACTTTTTCTACATCTCCTCTAATAACTGCATTAAACCAAACACTTGAATTTTTTCCAATTTTTACATCACCAGTAATAATTGCTCCTGGAGCAATAAATACATTTTTATTTATATTAGGTTTTTTATTTTTAAAAATTAAAATCATAGAAATATTTAATAAATAGAGTTAAAAATGGTATCTATAATATTGATTATACTGTTTTATTATATAGAATTAGGATTAAATAATAAACCTTCATCTTCTTTAAAATTAAACAATAAATTCATATTATGTATAGCCTGTCCACTTGCACCTTTAATTAAATTATCAATTACAGAAATTAAAATTATTCTATTTTTAATTCTATCTTCAAATATATTAAAAAAACAATAATTCGTACCTACAACATCCTTAATTAAAGGAATCTTATCTTTATTTAGTAATTTTAAAAATAAATAATCTTGTTGCTCAAAAAAATTTCTTATATCTTGAATTTTTTTACCTTTTTTTAATTTAAGATAAATATTTGATGAAATACCTCTATTAATAGGTATTACATGAGGAGTAAAACTTACTGTGACATTTTTATTATTATTATATCTTTTTAAACAATTTTCTATTTCAATAATATGTTTATGATTTGCAATTTTATATGGTCTTAATGTATTACTTATTTCACTAAATAAATTTTCTGTAACATTTTTTTTTCCAGCCCCAGATATTCCAGATTTTGCATCAATAATTATATCTTTAGATTCAATAAAATTATTATTTAATAATGGAATTAATGGAGATAACACAGATGTAGCATAACATCCAGGGTTAGCTACTTTATTACTATAGCCCTCATTTTTTTTCTTTGATGAAAAATCATTCAAATGATCGGCTAAACCATAAATCCATGTGTTTTTTGTTAATGAATTTAATCTAAAATCATTTGATAAATCAATAATCGTAATATTTTTAGGTATTTTATTTATCTTTTTTTTACTTTCACCACTTGGCTGGCACAAAAAGACTAAATCTATATCTTTCCAATTTATTTTAGAAAATTTTATTAGTTTAGGATAATTTTTATATTTTAGCGCTGGATAAAAATCAAAAATTTTCTTTCCATAATTATGTTCTGAAATTAAATATTTAATATCAACTTTTTTATGAAAAGATAATAGTCTTATGAGTTCAATTCCTGTATAACCAGTAGAACCTATTATTGCTACATTTAATCTAAATTTTACCATATAAATATTAAAATTTATTCAGATATAATGATTATTTAAAAAAATATAAGAAATATTTTTATCGTTTAGAAAATTGAAAACTTCTTCTTGCTTTTTTTCTTCCGTATTTTTTTCTTTCAACAACTCTACTATCTCTTGTTAATAAGCCCTCTTTTTTTAAAGGAATTCTATACTTTGAATCAAAATTTACTAAAGCTTTAGATATTGCTAATTTAATTGCTCCAGCTTGACCTGATAAACCACCTCCTTTTACTGATACTACGGCATTAAAAGTATTATTATCAATAGTATTAAAAGGTTTTTTTATAACCATATTCAACAATGATCTTGTAAAATATTTATTTGAATCTTTTTTATTTATAATAACATCTCCTTTTCCTTTAGGTACTAGCCAAACCCTAGCGATAGAATCTTTTCTTTTACCTGTGGCATATAAATTATTTTTTTCTTTTTTATTAATTTTAGTATCAGTTATATTTTCGATATTTGATTGATTATCTGTCATATTATTTATTAAAATTTAGAATTGATGGATTATTTGCAGTATGAGGATGTTTTTCATTTGAATAAACATACAAATTTTTTAATTGTTTTCTTGATAAAGGTCCCTTTTTCAACATTCTTTTTACAGCATCTTTTAAAACTAAAGTTGAATTTTTACTATTCAAAACTTCTTTAAAAGTTCTGTTTTTTATACCCCCTGGATAGCCTGTATGCCAATACCTTTTTTTTTCCATTTTTTTACCTGTAAGTAAAATTTTTTTTGCATTTATAACTACAATTTTATCTTTTATACATACATTATCTGTATAACTTGGTTTATGCTTTCCCATTAATCTTAATGCAAGAAAAGAGGATAATCTTCCAAGAATTTGATCTTTTGCATCAATTAAATACCAATTAGATGAAGTTTCTAATTTGGTATTATCTTGATTTTTTATATTTTCATTAATCATTTTTTGTGAAGTATGCCATAATAAATTTTACTGTCAATTAGCTATTCTAATTGTAAAAATTAATTTAATTCTTTAAATATCCAGTCTTTAAATTGTTTATTTGTTTGATTTATTTGAATTGCTAAAATAGCGGGACAATCATAAGGATGATTCATTTTTATAAAGGAAATTAATGTTTTTAGTTTTTTTTTATGCGTTTTAAAACTTAATTCAATTTCCTTTTCATCATGAAACTTATTATTCCAAGTGAATAGTGAATTAACATTTTTATTTATATTAACGCAAGCAGCCAACTTTTTTTTAATTGCCTCCTTTGCTATTTTCTTTGCTTTTTTAATTTCAGGGAAAAAAGAATAAACAACAAAAATAGTCATAATCTATAAAGAATTTTTAATTTTTTTTAATTCAATCACTATATTTTTAAAAGAGTTTTTAATTTTACTTTCATTTATAAGTGTTTTTTTTTCATTTTTATTATCTAATACATTCTTTTTTTTCAATATTGGATTACTTGTTTTTAAAATTTGATTTACTTTTTTATTTCCAAAAATCTTTTGGACACCTTTAATACTTATATGGTCTTGATAAAGTAAATTCCTTATATATCCAATCAATTTAATATCTATATCTCTATAATAACGTCTATTACCAGATAATTTTAAAGGGGACAATTGAACAAATTTGTTTTCCCAAAAACGTAGAACATGTTGTGGAATATTGAAATACTTAGAAACCTGATTAATTGTTTTAAATTTTTTAATAGTTTTCATGATATCAAGTTAAATATCAATTAATATTAATTAAGTATATGATAATAGCAGATTTTATTATTATTTGTTAAGTTTATTTTTTAATATTTTTGAAGCGATAAAAGAAACTGTATTTCTTGCAGAAATTGTGTGCTCTACCCCTGTTTTTGGGTTTCTACCAATTCTTTTATTTTTATACCTTATTTTAAAAGTGCCAAAAGAAGATATTTTTAATGATTTATTATCAATTAATGAATTAATAATTTCATTTATAATTGTATCAACAAAATATCAAGATTCAGATCGTGATATGCCAATATCTTTACTTAAAACATTAGCTATCTCAGCTCTTGTCACATTGTTATTTGCCATAAATATATAATACTAATATTTTACAATAGAACAACCCCAAGTTAATCCTCCTCCTATTGCTTCAAAAATAATTATATCTCCCCTTTTTATAATTTTTTTCTTTAATGCGTAATCTAAAGTCAAAGGTATAGAAGCTGATGAAGTATTTGCATATTTATCAACGGTTTGCAGAATTTTATTACCTGGTACTCCTAGTTTTACTGCAATCAAATCCATAATTCTTTTATTTGCCTGATGAGGTATAATCCAATCTACATTATCTTTTTTTATATTATTTTTTTTTAAATTAATTTTTATACAATTAACTAGCTTTTCCACTGCATGTCGAAACACCTCTTTACCTTTCATTTTAACAAATCCTGCTTTTTGATTAAAAGCAACTCCTCCATCAACATATAATAAATCATAATAACGTCCATCTGAATACAATTCAGTTGAAATAATACCGGAATTTTTTTTTTTTTACTTAATATTATAGCTCCTGCACCATCGCCGAATAAAACACAAGTAGATCTGTCATTCCAATCTAAAATTCTAGAAAATATTTCAGAACCAATAACAAGAACATTTTTTGCTTGATTATTCAATATATAATTATCTGCTACTGATAATGCATAAATAAAACCAGAGCAAGCTGCTTGTATATCGAATGCAAAACCTTTTTTTATACCTAGTTTACCTTGTATTTTCGTTGCAGTAGATGGAAAAGTATTATCTGGAGTTGAAGTGGCTACTATAACTAAATCTATTTCAGAAACCTTTATTTTAGAATTTCTTAAAGCATTTTTTGCTGCTTCATAAGCCAAATCTGAATTTAATTGTTTTTTACTAGCTATATATCTTTGCTTTATTCCAGTTCTTGTGATTATCCAATTATCATTAGTATTTAATTTTTTTGGAAGATCATTATTTTTAATTATTTTTTTTGGTAAATAACTTCCACAGCCTGAAATATAACTTGAATATAACATTTTTATTTTTTATTTATTATTCTTTTTATATCGTAAATTATTTTTTTATTAAAATTATTCTTACACAAATCATATGCAACATTAATAGCATTAGCAAAGCCATTTGCATCAGATCTTCCATGACTTTTAACAACAATACCATTTAAACCTAAAAACATTGCACCATTATATTTTGAAGGATTAACTTTTTTTTTTTAAAAAATTTAATATCGGTAATGATACAATAAATGCAAATTTGGAATAAAAATTTCTTTTAAAAGAAGTTTTTAAATATTCACTATATAACTCTGAAGTTCCTTCTGCTATTTTTAAAGCAATATTGCCAGTAAAACCATCAGTTACAACAACATCCACTTTTCCATTTGGAATATCATTTCCTTCAACAAAACCACAAAAATTAATTTCTTTTTTTGATGATAATTTTTTTGCAGATAATTTTACAATATTATTACCTTTTGAAATTTCTGAACCAACATTAAGTATGCCAATTTTTGGTTTTTTTATTCCTAATACAGTTTTACAAAAAACATTGCCCATAATTGCAAAATCAATAATATTTTTTTCATTACATTCAATATTAGCGCCAAGATCTAACATAACAGTTTTAAATTTTTTTGTAGGAAACATACTTGCAATTGCAGGTCTGTTAATTCCTTTAATTGTTTTCATTAAAACTGACGAAATAACCATTAATGCACCAGTATTACCTCCACTTACTATCGCATCAGATTCTAAAGATTTTACTGATTTGATGGATTTAAACATACTTGAATTTTTATATTTTCTTAATGCATCAGTAGGCTTAATATTATTAGTTATGACTTGATTTGTTTCAATAAATACAGAATTTTTAAGAATTTTTTTTTCCTCTATGAGAGGTAAAACTTTTTTTTTTTGTCCAAAAAATAAGTATTTAATATTATTATTTTTTTGAAGAACATTACAAGCACCTTCTATTACAGATGCTGGCCCTAGATCACTACCCATTGTATCTATAGCGATTGTAATTTTTTTTTTATTATTCACAAAATAAGGTTTAAAAAAATAATAAATTAGTTTGGATCAATAATTTTTTTACCTTTATACTCGCCTGTAGATTTATCAATATGGTGTGGTCGTCTTAATTCTCCAGAATTTTTATCTTCAACATAATTAATATTAGATAATTTCTTTTTTAAATGCGATGAACGCATTTTTGATTTAGATTTAGAAGTTTTTTTTTTTGGAACAGCCATTTATCCTATATTTAATAAATTTAACAATTAATATCATTTAAAATTAAAAAAACAAATATTTTTTTTTAATAAAAAAGATTATTAATAAAATTATTAACAAAAATTCTTTTTGGATCGGTAATACTAAGTTTTTGATTTATTTTATAAATATATTTATAAAAAGAATCCAATTTTATATTATTAACTTTATTACTATAAATATTTTTTTTAATAGGTGATTTAATTTTTCTAAAATCCTTATTTATTGATTTTTCGTATTCTAATAATCTTAAAGAAAAAATCCTTGCTAATTTTTTTATTTTTTTACCCACAGTTAGATCACCTGTTCCGATTTCTCTAAGTGAATAATCTAAATATTCAAACAAAAAATCATAAATTAATTGTATTTTTGATTTAAGTTTTTCATTTCCTTTACATCTTAAATATAATAAAAAAATTAAAAGAATAATTATTTCATATTTAGCTTTAAAAGTATTATTTATGTTATATTTTTTATTTAAAGAAATTGAATGTGAAATTTCTATAATATAGTTTAAAATACTTTTTATTATTTTTTTATTTTCTTTTTCTATTAAAAAGATTTTTTTTATTTTTTTTAATAACATTGTAAAAATATGAATAGATCTAAAATAATTTTAAAATTTATATTTACCATAGTTTTTTTTAGTATTACTTCCTGTGGATTAAAAGTTGTTGATAATCATGGTCAAATTTACGAAAAAAATATAAATTTTGATGATATCATAATAGGAAAAACAACAAAAAAAGAAATTAATGATAAACTTGGATCCCCTTCTACAACAAGCAATTTTGACAATGAACAAAGCTGGTATTATGTGAGTTCTGAATTTAAAAAATTTGTGTTTTTAGATGGAGCAAATACTGATCAAAAAATTTTGTTATTAACATTTAATAAAGAAATAGTAAAAGATAAAGAATTATTATTAAAAGAAGATATTAATCAAATAGCACATGAAGAAACTATTACAGATAGCAGAGGAAAAAAAATAAGTTGGTTAAAGGAATTTTTTACTAATTTGAATCCTGATCCTTATGGTCAAAAAAAATAAATTTATTTATATTAATGAGCTAAAAAACCTAAAAGTAGTAAAGCAACTATATTAGTAATTTTTATCATTGGATTAATAGCAGGGCCTGCAGTATCTTTATATGGGTCTCCAACAGTATCTCCAGAAACAGCAGCTTTATGTGCTTCAGAACCTTTACCGCCTAAATTTCCATCTTCAATATATTTTTTAGCATTA
>CAYOOR010000078.1:0-4805 GCA_964405695.1 uncultured Alphaproteobacteria bacterium | reverse complement strand
CACAATAGAAAGATTTAATCAGTTATTTAAAAAAGCAAAAAAAAATTTATCTAAACTTAATTTTAATAATATTGTTTATTATTATGGTGATGGTCTTAATGGTTGGCCGGCAAAATTAACATTTGATAAAATTATTATTACAGCTGTTTCAAGAGAAATACCAAAAAAGATTATTAAACAATTGTCTGATGATAATTGTATTTTAGTTCTACCTATTAAAGATAAAAATGACCAGTATATTTTAAAAGTAATAAAAAAAAAAAATAAATATTTTTATAGGAAATCATGGAAAGTTAAATTTGTTCCATTAGTTTCTGGTATTAGTTAAAATATAATTAAGTGTTTAATTTTTTTTAAAAAAATATATATTTAAAAAAAATATATTATTTTAATGTTTCTATTATGAATGAAGCTTTTGCATCTTTTTTACCGTTAATACTGATATTCGTTGTTTTCTATTTTTTATTAATTAGACCACAACAAAAAAAAATGAAAGAACATAAACTAATGATAGATAATTTAAAAAGAGGTGATGAAGTCATAACATCTGGTGGTGTTTATTGTAAAATTTCAAAAGTAATTGATGAAAATAAAGTAGAAGTTGAATTTTCTAATAATGTCAAAGTTGTTATTTCACGACCTACAATTACCAATATCGTAAATAATCAATCTAAAACAGAAAATTAATTAATGAATATTTTAAGGTAATGGTACAATTTAAAAAATGGCAGGTATTATTAGTTACTATTTTTAGTTTTTTTGCTATTTTTTTTTCATTACCTAATTTTTTCTCAAAAAGTAATTTAGAAAATATTCCTTTTATACCTAAAGATCAAATTATTCTTGGATTAGACTTACAAGGAGGATCTTATTTACTTATTGAAGTTGATACACAATCTCTTGTTATTGAAAGATTAGACTCTTATTCGGATGATTTAAGAAAATCTTTAAAAAAGAACAAAATATTCTATTCAGATTTTAACGTAGATGAAAAAAATATTACTTTAACAATAAAGAATAAAGAAAAAAAAAATGAATTAATTAAAATCTTAAATAATAAAACTCAAGATATAACTTACGAATTAAACAAGGATAAATTTCTTAATGTTTCGTTTAGTATGCAAAAGATTAAAGAAATTGAAGATAGCGCTGTAAAGCAATCTATTGAAGTTGTAAGAAGAAGGGTTGATGAATTTGGTACAAAAGAACCAACAATACAAAGACAGGGTTTAAATAGAATATTATTAGAATTGCCGGGTGTAACTGAACCAGAAAGATTAAAAAAATTATTAGGGCAAACAGCAAAACTTAGTCTTCATATCGTTGATGATGATTTGTCATCATATGATCTAAAATCCGGTAAAAATAAACCAGGTATAATAATTTATGAATCTGATGAAACTGATTTATCAGGAGAAACAGTTTTAATTGCTGTTAAAAAAAGAAATTCAATATCTGGCGATTTATTAGTTAATGCTTTTCCAACTTTAGATAGAGGGTCTGCAGTTGTATCATTTGAATTTAATAATAAAGGTGGAAGAAAATTTGCCAGAATAACAACAAACAATATAGGAAAAAAATTAGCCATTATTTTAGATAAAAAAGTAATTAGTTCGCCAAATATCAGAGAGCCTATAACTGGTGGACAGGGTATTATTACTGGAAATTTTACTTTTCAGGATGCTACGGACTTATCAACTTTATTGCGAGCCGGTGCATTACCTGCTCCCTTAACTATTTTGGAAGAACGAACAGTTGGACCTAGTTTAGGAGCTGATTCAATTGAATCAGGAAAATTTGCTTCAATTTTGGGATTTTTATTAATAATTATTCTTATGTATTTATGCTATGGAATATTTGGTTTATTTGCAAACTTAGCTTTGATATTTAACCTACTGATTTTATTAGCTATATTAACTTCAATAGGAGCTACTTTAACATTACCTGGAATAGCAGGTATTGTTTTAACAATTGGAATGGCAGTTGATGCAAATGTGCTAATTTTCGAAAGAATTAAAGAAGAAATTAAACATGGTTTTTCTCCTATTGCAACAATTGACACAGGTTATAAAGAAGCTTTTAAAACTATTTTAGATGCAAATATCACAACATTAATAGCAGCAATAATGTTGTTTGGGTTCGGCTCAGGGCCTGTTAAAGGTTTTGCAGTAACGTTGTCTATAGGTATTTTAACATCAATGTTTACAGCAATAATGTTTACAAGAATTTTAATAATTATTTGGTTAAAAAAAACAAATCCAGAAAGGATTAATTTATAAGTATGCCAATTTTAAAACTTATTAAAGAAAATTTAAATATTAATTTTATGAAAATAAAAAGAATTACTTTATTTTTTTCATTATTCTTATTTTTCTTTTCATTATTTTCAATTTTTTCTAAAGGTTTAAATTTAGGTATAGATTTTACAGGAGGTAGTTTAATTGAAGTAAGATTTCAAGAAAAAATAAATTTAAATAATTTAAGAGAGAAGTTTGATAAGTTAAATTTAGGCGAAATTCAATTACAAACGATTGGAAATGAAAATGATATTGTTATTAGAGCTCAAAATAAATCAAATACCGAGAAAGAAAAAATGGCAACTATAAATATTATAAAAAAAAGTTTAGAAAATGAATCTGTTGAATATAGAAGAACTGAATTCGTAGGTCCTAAAGTTGGTCAAGAATTAGTAAAGGCTGGAATTATTGCGGTACTTTTTTCATTAATTGGTATTTTAATTTATATTTGGTTAAGGTTTCATTGGAATTTTGCAATAGGAGCAATTCTAGCCTTGATTCATGATGTTATTTTAACATTAGGTTTTTTTTCAGTTTTAAAATTTGAATTTAATTTAGCAACTGTTGCGGCTGTTTTAACAATTGCCGGTTATTCAATTAATGATACTGTAGTGATATATGATCGAATAAGAGATACTATGAGAAAATATAAAAAAATTTCATTTGATGAAATTATAAATATTTCTCTTAATGGAACACTATCAAGAACTTTGATGACAAGTTTAACTACATTGTTAGCACTTTTTGCTCTATTTATTTTTGGTGGTTCAGTTATTTCTAGTTTTATTGTAGCATTAATTTGGGGTGTCTTTATAGGTACTTACTCCTCTTTATATGTTGCATCCCCAGTTTTAATTTATCTTAAAGCAGACCAAAGAATTATTGATAAAAATGGAAATTGATACATTAAAATTTAAAAATAAAATTTTTATTGAAGGATATGGTATTAAAAAATTTAAAATATCAGGTAATGTATACAAAAGCCCTATATTAATTCTTAAAAATAAAGTTATTGAAAAAAAAAATCTTAAATTAAATTCTTTAAAAAAAGATTTTTTATTAAAAATAATATCAAACTATAAATTAGATTTTTTAATTTTAGGAATAGAAAAAGAAATAACAAAAAAAATTCAATCATATAATAGAGAAACAAAAATTGAATTAATGAAGACAAGTTCTGCATGCAGAACACTTAATATTTTATTATCTGATAATAGAAATATCGGTGGTTTACTTTTTCCAATTACTTAGAGAAAAAAAAAAATTAATAAAGATTTTGAGCAGAAACCATTGCGTAAAGCATTGGTATCGATAAAGCAGTATTAGTTCTTGAAAAAAGCATCGCTTTTCTTGCAGATAAAGGTTTTTGATCATCGGTAGCATTTATAATTCCTAATGCTATTTTTTGATTAGGCCATATTATCATCCATACATTATAGGCCATTATAATTCCTAACCACATACCGATACCTATTGCACTATGTTTTTGTGAACCATCAATTAAGCCTAATGATAATGCATTAATTAAATATCCATTCAAATATGCTGTAAATATACCAGTTATAATAGTTGCTAATGCTGCCCATCTGAACCAGAACAATGCTTTCGGAGCTATCACTTTACTAATGGCGGGTTTTTCGTTATCAGGGATATTAGGCATTGAAGGAATTTGAACAAAATTGAAATACCAAAGTAAACCTATCCACATGATTCCACTTAATACATGAAGCCATCTAGAGAAAAAAGCTAAATATGATGGTTCAAAAAATTCCATAATTTAATAAATTAAATTTAACAATATTATCATTAATATTGTAAGTATAATTCCTATTAATACAGTTTTTGATAAAGACTCTAAAGGATTGTTCATAATTATTAATAATGAATAAAAAATTTATTTTTGTAAAGACTTTCTTTTTATTTTATCTTCAAATCTTAAAACATCATATAAAAATTGACTTGTATAACTATTTTTGTATTTAACAATTAACACTTCAGGTGTACCTTCAGCAATTACTTTTCCACCTTTTTCACCACCTTCTGGACCTAAATCGATAACATAATCAGAAGTTTTAACAACTTCTAAATTATGTTCAATAACTATAATTGTGTTTCCTTTATCAACTAATGAATGTAAAACTTCTAGTAACTTCTTTACATCTTCAAAATGAAGCCCTGTTGTTGGTTCATCCAGTATATATAAAGTTTGTCCAGTTGATCTTTTTGATAGTTCTTTTGCTAATTTAATTCTTTGTGCTTCACCTCCTGATAATGTAGTAGCTGCTTGTCCAATTTTAATATAATTTAATCCTACTTGTTTTAATGTTTGTAATTTATTTTTTATGTTTGGAATTGCCTTAAAGAAATTTAATGAATCTTCAACAGTCATATCAAGAACATCAGCAATATTTCTATCTTTAAATTTTATTTCTAAGGTATCTCTATTATATCTTTTACCTTTACATAAGTCACATTTGACATATACATCTGGTAAAAAATGCATTTCAA
>CAYOOR010000077.1:0-5907 GCA_964405695.1 uncultured Alphaproteobacteria bacterium | reverse complement strand
TCAGGATTTTTTATTGCAACTTGCTCTATATCCACTCCTCCTTCGGTACTACTTATAAATGCAATTTTAGAACTCTGTCTATCTACAAGACATGATAGATAAAATTCTTTAGATATTTCTGAAGCTTCCTCAATATATAATCTCCTAACTTGTTTGCCTTCGGGGCCAGTTTGATGTGTAATAAGAACCTTGCCCATCATTTGTTTTGCTTCTTTAGCTAAATCTCCAAAATCTTTAATTAACTTAACACCTCCAGCTTTTCCTCTACCTCCGGCGTGGAAATGTGCTTTTAAAACATAATTTTTATCCTCTAGTTTTGAAATTTTATCTTCTATCTCGTTAGCGGAAAAAATTACAATACCATTAGACACTGGGGCACCAAATTCTTTTAAAATTTCTTTTGCTTGGTGTTCATGAATATTCATAAATTTATCATTGGTTTTATAACATTATTAACAATTCTTTAAAGTCAATTTAATAAGTCTTTCTTCTAATAATTTTTCTTCTTTAAAACATTTGTTATTGAAATAGTTCTTAATATTATTAAATTTAAACTCATTTTTCTCACTTATTAAGAAAATTTTTTGTATTTTATTTTTTTCGAAATTATTCGAAGCAAACTCTTTGTAGTAAGAAAAATACTTATGACTCTCTGTAGGGTGACTGTTGTTATCCCAAATATACCATCTATTTAATAAAATAAATTTTTTACCAAAAATAGCAGAAAAAAACTGATAATGTGTAAATAAGTAAGATTTTTCTTTTTCATTTTTTAAAATTTCTATAACATTTTGGATAAAAATTTTATCTTCATTAGGTTTATTTGATCTAGTAATCCAATTTAATCCATTGAGATTGGGGTGAATTTCTTTTGCATTAAAACTAATACTTTTATCAATTCCTTCTAATTCCATAAATTTTCTATCTACATTGTATCTATAATGAAATTTTACCGTGACAAAAATCAAAAATAAGATAATAAGCCAATTTATTATTTTACTGCTTTTTTTTCTAAAAATAATATTTGCGTGACATAAGCTTGCTAGAATTGGAATCAAACTAAATATATATATTTGGTTGGCTTGTAATAATTGATTATAAATTAATGCAAATGTTGTTAATACAAAAATTAAAGATATATAAAATAAATTATCAATTTTTTTTTCTTTAAAATTTTTAAATAAAATAAAAATTAATGGAAAAAAAAATAAATGGATAAATTTAAAATCACCTAGTAATCTTTTAAAATTTAATTGATCTTTTAATTTTACATAAGCTCCAGCCTCACTTCCTATTCTACCCTCAGCTATACTCATAGGGAACAAAAAATATTGATATAATAAATCTTTTAAATTTGTTTTTGTAACTAATAAATAAAAAGCAAGGAATGCAATAGAAATTGTTGCACCTAAAGTCATGATGAAAATTATTTCATATTTTTTTAAAATTAAAGAAGAGTAAATTATGAATAGTGTTAAAATTAAAATTATATAAATTGTAGGGGTTTGCATTGAAAAAAATGCAAAAAAATAAATAAAATGTATTATTATTAATAATTTATTCTTTCCAGAATTAAGAAAAATATAAAATAACATTAATCCTAAAAGTGATAAAATATATGCATGTAAATAAGCAAAAGGAGTTCCACTGACAGGATATAATAATATCGCAAATGATAACGCATAAATTAATGAAAATAATTTTGGAATTTTTAATTCAATTAAAAAAAAATAAAAAATTAGTGTTGATATTACATTTATTATCGAACTGTGAATTACATAACTATACCAATTATTTCCAAAAACTTTGAAGAAGAAAGATTGAATGTAGTCTACAGTAATGCCTGTGTAAGCCCAATAATCTCTTATTGGAAGATGATCATTTAAAATACTGTAACCAGTATCAAAAAAACCAAATGTATCTATAGGCATTACTCCAATATTTGCACTGTAAAAATTTATAAAAAAGGAAAATAAAGCTAATATAGTAATATTTAAAAAATTTTTTGATTTCATTGAATCGTTTTTTTTATAATTAATTTCATATAAGGAAAAGGAATTTTAAAAAAACTAAATAAAATTTTATCTAGTTTCAGTTTCATTCCAAATTTTGCAATTTTGGCCATAAGACCTTGTCGTTTCTGAAAATATTCGGATTGATCATTATGAATTCTAGAAAGCAGTCTTTCGACTATACCTTGATCGAAATTATAATTATATTTATTTTTTTTAAGATAATTTTCAATTTTTTTTTTACTACATAAATTTAAACCTTGCCAAAGACCTTTTTCTCCAGTTTTTATCTCATGATTAACAATTTTACTTTTAAAAAGCTTAAATGTTAAATGCTTATTATATATTATAGGAATGACGAAATGAGGCTCGTACGGAAAGTCGTAGTTCGGGCAAAGAATAATGCTTTTTCCATGATTGTTTAAAAAAGAGTCAATTTTTTTTATATATTTTATTGGATCATCTACGTGCTCGAAAACATTAAATGAAATTATTAGGTCAAATTTATTTTTTGGTTTAAATTTCTCAAAATCTTCATGAAAGATAAAAAGGTTTTTATTTGAAATTTTTTTTGAAACATTTTCATATTCGTTAAATCCTTTTTTATGTGGGTCAAGGCCGTAAAAAATTTTATCTTTAAATATTTGGCTAAATTCATTTAACAGAATCCCGGTTCCAGAACCTATTTCTAAAACTTTACTTACTTTCTTATCATTAATAAATTCATAAAATTCTTTATATGCAAATAAAACGTCAGTTAACACATGATCACATTTCTCATTATTTTGAAACAAATCATTGTAAGTACTCTTTAGTCTTTTGTAATCTAGGTCCATTTAGGATATTTATTTATACATTTTAATATTATAACAATATATAATCTTTTCTCATAATACATAAAACTAATTTTAAAATGATCAAATTAAAAAAAGCTATTTCATTTAATCCTAAGAGTAATCGAATGAGAGTAGTGGCGGATATTAAAAAAGCCATTGAAGATTTTAATTTAAATAAAAATAAAAACCTAGATTTTCTTCTAAAAAATAGATTTTCATGGATGAAAAAGTTTATCACTGAAGATGATGAAGGCTTAGAAGTGGGTGCAGGAGCTGGCTTCTCCAAAAGATATATTAAAAATAAAAGATACAAAATAAGTGATTTTTCTTCAGAAGATCATTTGGATTTAAAAGAAATTGATGCCCAAGATACTAAGCTTGAAAGTAATAAATATGAATTTGTAATAGCTTCAAATATGTTGCATCATGTACCTTATCCTATAAAATTTTTAAACGAAATGTTTAGAATATTGAAACCTGGAGGAAAATTAATTATTCAGGAAGCCCATTGTTCAATCGTTTTCCAGCTCGTTACTATCATCATGAGGCATGAAGGTTTTGATTTTACTAAAGATGTTTGGGATGAAGAAATCCCAATGACTGATGAAAATGATTTGTGGGCAGGTAATATTGCTTTGCCAATTTTAATATTTGATAATAAAAAAAAGTTTGAAGAAAAATTTGGAACTAAATTTAAAATAGTACACAATAAACTATACGAGTTTCTAATCTTTCTAAACTCAGGCGGAGTTACTTCTAAAACTTTTTATATACCACTAAATAAATTTTTTTTAAAATTATTGAATTATATAGATATTATTCTGACTAAATTTTTTCCTAATATTTTTGCACTTGGTAGACAAATTGTTTTAAAAAAAATTTAATTATTTAAAATTCTTAAATTTAGCTTCGTATATACCATCATTGTCAGCACTAAAATAAAAATTATTTTTCTCTGAATATAATTTTGCACCCTTGTCTACTCCGAAATGTCTTAATCTTTTTTTAATTAATATTTTTTCTAGTGATATCAATTTATTGTTCTCATCTAATAAATAAATCACTACTGACATATCTCTTAAAGTTAATCCAATCAAACATGTAAAGTCTTTATAATAAAATTTTAGGTTTTGAGGACACTCATTTAGAGAAGAGGGAGCTATAGCAGGCATAAAAGAAAAAATAGGTGAAGTTAATTCTTTGGATTCTTTTTTATATGATTTTCCGCCATATCTATTTCCAAAGGAAACTAATGGCCAACCATAATTATTGTTTTTTTCAATTTTATTAAGTTCATCTCCTCCTTCTGGGCCATGTTCGGTAGAAAATATTTTTCCTTTTATATGTGTTATTCCCTGAGGGTTTCTATGACCTGAAGAAAATACAGAGTTTTCTATGTTTCCATTATTATCTTTCATTAAATAAATTTTTCCATAGAAAGACTTCTTGTCTTGAGCCAGATTATCAATTTCTTCTGAGTAGTGTGTTGGGGTGCCTATTGAAAAAAGTAAACTATTATTAATATGAGTATAACCGCCGCCTAGGCCAGCAAAATTAATTTTTTTTACATCAGGGATACATTCTGTTTTCAAAATTTCCAATTGTGTTTCAGAATTAATTAAGCTTGCATAGTAACAACCTAGAGTCTTTCTAGATAATAAAGCAAAGAAACTATTTTTAAAAGAAATTACATTTTTAACTCCTCCCTCTTTTTCAATTGTAAAATCAATAGGTAAATTTATCTCTTTAATTTTTTCATTTTCAATTAATTGTCCCTTTTGAGTAAAAATTTTTAATTTTTTCTGATCATTAAAAAAAACTCCAGCAGTTTTTCCTTCTAAAGTTTTTATTTTCTCTATTTCTAATGAGAATGAATTTGCAAAAAACTCTTCCTTATCATTATCAACTTCATCATTATCTACCACTTTTTTGTTGATTTTTTTGTCTTCAATAAAAAAAGATTCTATCAAGCCAATTTTTTTAAGATAATACTTAATTTTTGTTTTAGGGATTTCAACTAATTTAGGATTATCGTAAGACACAAACATGCTCACGACAATTAATAAAATAAAAAGGATAAATTTTAAAAAAAAATTTCTCAATTAATTAAGGCTCATCAATTTAATTCTGGATCAATTTTTTTAGCGGCGTCAAAAAGTTCTTTAACAGCATCTATAGATGATTGAAAGTCCTTTTTTTCTTTTTCAGATAATTTTATCTCAATAATTTTTTCAACTCCATTTTTCCCGATTATCACTGGAACTCCAGCATATAAATCTTTAACTCCATATTCGCCATTCAAATGAACTGCACAAGGTAATTGTTTTTTTAAATTTTTTAAAAAGCTCTCTGCCATCTCAACACCAGAAGCAGCAGGTGCATAAAAGGCTGAACCTTTTTCCAGATATTTGACTATTTCGGCTCCACCTTTTTTTGTTCTTTCGACTATTTGATCTAATTCTTCCTTTGATAATTTTCCGTTTTCTACAAGTTCACTTATTTTCTTACCTTCAACCTCTGTTGAATTAAGCATTGCGACCATACTATCACCGTGACCGCCTAAAACAAAAGATTTAATTTTTTTAACTGGAACTTTTAATTCTTGAGATAAAAAATATATAAATCTAGATGAGTCTAAAATTCCTGCCATGCCAACAACTTTATTTTTTGGTAGGCCAGAATATTTTTGTAAAGCCATTACAATGACATCTAAAGGATTTGTTATACATATTATAAATGCATTTGGAGAAGTTTTTTTTATTCCTTCTGCAACCTGTTTAATAATTTTCAAATTTGTTCCTAGCAAATCGTCTCTAGACATTCCAGGTTTTCTAGGCACACCTGCAGTTATAATTATTACGTCAGAATTTTTTGTGTCTTCATAGTTGTTTGTTCCTATTAAATCTACATCAAAACCATCAACTGGAGATGATTGTGCAATATCTAAAGCTTTGCCTTTTGCTATTCCTTCGGCAACATCGAATAAAACTATATCCCCCAATTCTTTTAAAGCAATAAGGTGGGCTAAAGTACCTCCTATTTGTCCTGCTCCAATTAAA